>NZ_VRUV01000177.1:0-8240 GCF_008039455.1 Methylobacterium sp. WL116 | reverse complement strand
GCCCTCTCGCGCCGCGCCGCCGCGTCGCCCTGCCGGGGTGTCGCGACCGGTCGGCGCGTCCTATCTCCCGGATGGGGGCACGCGGCTCGCGCCCCTCGGACCACCGACCCTCCGGCACCTTACCGGAGCGCAGACATCTCGAAGGACCGACGCGGCATGGCCTCGCAGGGTGATTGGAAGATCCCGGCTTCGACGCAGCCGAAGCCCGGCGATTACGGCTACGACCTCGACCGCGCCCTCACGGCGATGGTCCAGCTCTCCGCCCGCGTGCCGGCCGAGGCCTTCACCGCCGAGACGCTCGGCACCGAGCGGGCGGGCAACGGCGTGGTCATCGGCGAGGACGGCCTCGTGCTCACCATCGGATACCTCGTCACCGAGGCGGAGAGCGTGTGGCTCACCACCAACGACGGCCGCTCCGTGCCCGGCCACGTCATGGGGTTCGATGCCGCCACCGGCTTCGGCCTCGTCCAGGCGCTCGGGCCGCTGGGCGTGCCGGCGCTCAAGCTCGGCACCTCCGGCAGCCTGAAGATCGGCGACCGGGCGGTGGTGGCCGGCGCCGGCGGGCGCCAGCGCTGCGTCGCCGCGCAGATCGTCGCCCGGCAGGAATTCGCCGGCTACTGGGAATACGTCCTCGACGAGGCGCTGTTCACCGCGCCCTCGCATCCGAACTGGGGCGGGACGGCGCTGATCGGCCCGGAGGGCGACCTCCTCGGGATCGGCTCGCTCCAGCTCCAGCAGGGCGGCACGTCGGGCCCGCGGGCGATCAACATGGTGGTGCCGATCGACCTGCTGCCGCCGATCCTCGACGACCTGACCTCGCGCGGGCGCGCCAACCGTCCGGCCCGCCCCTGGCTCGGCCTCTACGCCACCGAGAGCGAGGACGGCGTCGTGGTGATGGGGCTCGCCGACAACGGCCCGGCCGAGGCGGCGGACCTGCGCGCGGGCGACGTGATCGAGGCGGTGGCGGGCGAGCCGGTGGCGGATCTCGCCGACTTCTTCCGCAGCGTCTGGGCGCTGGGCGAAGCGGGCGTGCGGGTGCCGCTGACGATCCGCCGCGACGGCCGCGCCCTGAAGCCGACTCTGGTCTCGGGCGACCGTGAGCGCTTCCTCATGAGCCCGCCCCTGCACTGACCGTCCCTGTACCGCCCCTCTGCACTGACCGCCCCGCCCGGGCCGAAGCCTGGCTGTACGCAGCACAACACGGCCGTCAGTGGAAATTCATCCGGTACGCCGTAGATTTCTCGCTGCCCGGCCATTCCCTCCCTGGCCGGACATCGAAGGAGATCGCGTCATGACGCACGTGAAGACTTTTGGTGGGGCCGGCCTGGCGACGGCAGCCGGCCTGGCGGGAGCCCTGCTCCTCGCACCCGCCGCCCAGGCCATGCCGCTGGCGCCGCTGCCCGGCGGCGCCCTGATCGAGACCGTCGCCGGCGGCTGCGGCCCCGGCTTCCATCCCAATCCGTGGGGCGTGTGCCGGCCGAACTGGGGCCCGCGCCCGTACTGGCGGCGGCCGGTCTACGGCCCCTACGCTTACGGCCCGCCGCGCCCGTTCTACGGCCGCCCGGCCTATTACGGGCTGCGCCCGTTCTACTGAGACCGGGCCCGGCCGTCGGGCCGGGCCCCGCGCATGGACA
This sequence comes from Methylobacterium sp. WL116, assembly GCF_008039455.1. NCBI lineage: Bacteria > Pseudomonadati > Pseudomonadota > Alphaproteobacteria > Hyphomicrobiales > Methylobacteriaceae > Methylobacterium > Methylobacterium sp. WL116. The sequence continues at coordinate 6,606 of NZ_VRUV01000177.1, read as the reverse complement.
GCGCCGCATCGCGCCTTTCGGCCGATGCGGCGTTGTCATATTCACGATGCCGCACGCGGATCGACAGTGTTCGGCGATCGGATCGATGCGCGACGGTGCCGGCGCGCAGACGACGCAAGGTCATCGCTCGCATGTTGCCCAAGCCGATCGGACGCCGTTGGCCTCCTGAACTGCGAACGCGATCCGGGGCGCGCGAAGGCCTCGAAAACAGGCTTTCCAAAACCTTGCTAAATCGTTGTGCGCCGCATGCCGGGCTCGCATGGCTGGCTAACGAATGTCGGCCTGCCGCTGCGGCGCAGCAAGCTTATATGTGCATTGCACCAACAAGAGGCAGGCGGTGCCCAAGCGGTCGTCACCGCCTGCCTGAACAAAGGTCAATGTCATGTCCGCCGCCCGTAGCGTCCTCAACCGTTTCCGCGCCTATCTCCGTTACCGTGAGACCATCACCGAGCTGTCGCGCCTGTCCGACCGCGACCTCGCCGACCTCGGCATCAACCGCTTCGAGATCCAGGGCATCGCCCGCGGCTGAACCACCATCGCCCGCGGCTGAACCGCCATCGCCCGCGGCCGAACCGCCATCGCCCGCGGCTGAAGCTCCCGGACGTGCGCCGGCCCGTTGCCTCGGGCCGGCTCGTTCCGGTATCTGCAGGGGCATGTCCCAAGCAAGCGCGCCCATCCACATCGTCGGCGGCGGCCTCGCAGGCTCGGAAGCCGCCTGGCAGATCGCCGAAGCCGGCCACCACGCGGTGCTGCACGAGATGCGGCCGGTGCGCGGCACCGAGGCCCATCACGGCGAGGGCCTCGCCGAGCTCGTCTGCTCCAACTCCTTCCGCTCCGACGACCCGAACGGCAACGCCGTCGGCCTTCTGCACCAGGAGATGCGGACGCTCGGATCGCTGATCCTGCGGGCGGCCGACCGGCATCAGGTCCCGGCCGGCGGCGCGCTCGCGGTCGACCGCGAGGGGTTCTCCGCCGCCGTCACCGCCGCGCTCGAAGCGCACCCCAACGTCACCATCGTGCGGGAAGAGGTCGCCGGGCTGCCGCCGGAGAGCTGGGGGCCGTGCATCGTCGCCACCGGCCCGCTCACCGCCCCCGCCCTCGCCGAGGCGATCCGCACCATCACCGGTGCCGACGCGCTCGCCTTCTTCGACGCCATCGCCCCGATCGTCCACCGCGACTCGATCGACATGAGCAAGGCGTGGTTCCAGTCGCGCTACGACAAGGTCGGGCCCGGCGGCACGGGGGCCGACTACATCAACTGCCCGATGGACCGAACGCAGTACGACGCCTTCATCGCGGCGCTCGTCGGCGGCGAGAAGATCGGCTTCAAGGAGTGGGAGGCCTCGACGCCGTACTTCGACGGCTGCCTGCCGATCGAGGTGATGGCCGAGCGCGGCCCCGAGACCCTGCGCCACGGCCCGATGAAGCCCGTCGGCCTCACCAACCCGCACGATCCCCAGGTGAAGGCCTGCGCGATCGTGCAGCTGCGCCAGGACAACGCGCTCGGCACGCTCTACAACATGGTCGGCTTCCAGACGAAGCTGACCTATTTCGAGCAGGTCCGCGTCTTCCGCACCATCCCCGGCCTCGAGAACGCGGAGTTCGCCCGCCTCGGCGGCCTCCACCGCAACACCTACCTCGACAGCCCGCGCCTGCTCGACGCGACCCTGCGCCTGAAGGTGCGCCCGTCGCTGCGCTTCGCCGGCCAGATCACCGGCTGCGAAGGCTATGTCGAGAGCGCGGCGATCGGCCTGATGGCCGGGCGCTTCGCGGTGGCGGAGAGCCGGGGCGGGGCGCTCGAGCCCCTGCCGCAGACGACCGCGCTCGGCGCGCTGATCGCCCACATCACCGGCGGCCACATCCTCGACGACGCGCCCGAGGAGACGGCCAAGGAGCCGGGCAAGCCGCGCTCGTTCCAGCCGATGAACGTCAATTTCGGCCTGTTCCCGCCGCTCGCCGCGATGCCGCGCAACGAGACCGGCAAGCGCCTGCGCGGGCCGGAGAAGGCGATGCTCAAGCGCCAAGCCCTGACCGACCGGGCGCGCGCCGACCTGTCGGCCTGGATCGCCGGCACGACGCCCCAGGCCGCGGCGGCCGAGTAGCGCCCCCACGTTCAAGCGCGCGAAAAAGTCCCTCGATCGGCGACATCGCGACTTGAGCCCGCGCCCGTCCCGGCGAACAGTGGCGCGGACGGCGCAGGCCGGATCGCGGGACGAGGCGCAGCCGTGGCGGGACCTTACGAAAAATCCTCCGGGTCGACGGTCGGGGCGGTGCTCCGCGTCACCAGCGGCAACTTCCTGGAGATGTTCGACTTCTTCCTGTTCGGCTTCTACGCGACCCACATCGCGAAGGCGTTCTTCCCGGCCGGCGACGAGTTCGCCTCCCTGATGCTGACCTTCATGACGTTCGGTGCCGGCTTCCTGATGCGGCCGCTCGGCGCCGTGCTGCTCGGCGCCTACGTCGACCGGGTCGGGCGCCGCAAGGGGCTGATCACCACCCTGGCGATCATGGCCGCCGGCACGGTGCTGATCGCCTTCGTGCCGGCCTACGCCACCATCGGCCTGCTCGCCCCGGCCCTCGTCCTGATCGGCCGGCTGCTCCAGGGCTTCTCGGCGGGCGTCGAGCTCGGCGGCGTCTCGGTCTACCTGTCGGAGATGGCGACGCCCGGCCGCAAGGGCTTCTACGTGTCCTGGCAATCGGGGAGCCAGCAGGTGGCGATCATGGCCGCCGCCGCGATCGGCTACGGGCTGAGCCACGCGCTGGTGCCGGAGCAGATGTCGGAATGGGGCTGGCGGGTGCCGTTCCTCATCGGCTGCGCGCTGGTGCCGTTCCTGTTCTACATCCGCAACTCGCTGGAGGAGACCAAGGCCTTCGCCGAGCGCAAGCACCGGCCGGAGGCGGCCGAGATCTTCCGGACGCTCGCGACGAACTGGCGGATCGTGCTGCTCGGCATGCTGATGGTCGCGATGACCACGATCGCGTTCTACACGATCACCGTCTACACGCCGACCTTCGGCAAGAGCGTCCTCAAGCTCACCGACACCGACAGCCTGCTCGTGACCTTCTGCGTCGCGGTCTCGAACCTGTTCTGGCTCCCGGTGATGGGGGCTCTGTCCGACCGGATCGGCCGCAAGCCGCTCCTGATCGCGTTCTCGGCGCTGACCCTGCTCACCGCCTACCCGGCGCTGACCTGGCTCGTGGGTCACATCAGCTTCGGGGCGATGCTCGCCGTGCTGCTGTGGTTCTCGTTCCTCTACGGCAGCTACAACGGCGCGATGGTGGTGGCGCTGACCGAGGTCGTTCCGGTCGAGGTCCGCACCGCCGGCTTCTCGCTCGCCTACTCGCTGGCGACCGCCCTGTTCGGCGGCATGACGCCGCTCGTCGCCACGTGGCTGATCGCGGCGACCGGCGACAAGGCCGCGCCCGGCCTGTGGATGTCGCTCGGCGGCGCCCTGGGACTGGTCGCGACGCTGGTGATCTATCGCGGGCGCGGGGCGATGCCGGCCGGGATGCCCGCCGCGGCCCGGTGAGCCGCGCGGCGATCCGCCGGTCGGAAGCTATTGCGGGGATGCCGTCCGGTACAGGACGGGCGTGGCCGGATGGCGCGGCGCGAGCCGGATCCAGGGAACCCGGTCCGGCTCGAAGCGGACGCGGGCCGCCCGGCGCCAGAGCGGCGGGGCATGATCGCCGACCAGGAGGATCTCCGTACCCGGATTGCGGATCGCGAGACGCGAGACCGCCGCGAACAGGTCCTCCCAGATCTCGGCCATCGCGCAGACCTCCGGATCGCCGAAGGGCCCACCGGTCTTGCAGTCGTGGCGCGGCGTCGCCTCCCCGGGCCTGACCGGGACATGGGAATTGAGCGTGACCCAGTACACGAACAGCGGCTGCGTCGCCTTCGACAGCCGGTCGTCGATGGTTTCGGCGATGTCGACGTCGCAGGGGCCGACGAACGCGCCGCCGCAGTGCCGCGTGTAGGCCGAGGTCGCGGTGTCCTGGAACACGCTTCGGACGAAGCCCGCCTTCGGGTACCAGGACGACCGATCGTAGAAGGCGCTCGTGAACCCGTGGACCGAGACGGTGCGGTAGCCTCGCGCGGCGAGCTGGGCCGGAAGGCAGGTCGGTCCGTGCCCGTCGAGGAGAACGGTGTAGGCCGAGCGCGAATGGCAGAGCTCGCGCATCTCCCCGTACGAGGTCGCCCCGAAGAAGCTCGTCGTGCCGGTCGTGATGCTGAAGGCCTCCCTCAAGGCCGCGTCGTCGAAGGCGGAGAACAGCACCTCCCTATGGCGCGGGTCGCGCAGGACGCCCAGGCTCTCGACGAGCACGAGAAGGACGTTCGGCTTCCGCGGCGACGGCTCCGTCAGGGCGGCGAAGCCCGACGCCTGGACCGCGGATTGGAAGGGCTGACCGATGGCGGCGGCCGGGCCGAGAGAAAGGCTGGCCGAGCTGTTGATCGCGATGTCGGCGAACAGGAATCCCGACACCGCCAGGGCGAGGACGATCCTGTTGCCTCGGACCATGCGCGCCCTGTAGCGCACGAGGAACCACAGGCCGGCCGCGACGAATGCCGTCAGGGCCGCCGTGAGCCCCGCATAGAGCGGCGAGCTCAGCAACCGGACATGCGTCAGGGCATCGAGGTTGTGATGGATGGATCCGATGTCGAGGAAAAGATCTCGGTGACGATCATCAGCAGGTCGAAGGCCACCACCGTGAGGTAGAGCGGCACCACGGCAAGGGGCGGCAGCCGGATGCCGACCAGGATCACGACGACGTAGGCCGCGATCGGCGCGGATCGTGCCGGAATGCCGATCCAGAGGCTTGCCAGGATGGCCAGCGCGTTCGGCAGGAGCAGGGCGCCGACGACGAGAAGCAGGGTCGGCCCGGCCTGCGCGATGCGGCGGCGGACCGCCCAGCCGCCGACGCGTTCGTGCACGGTTTCGCGCGCGTCGACGAAGCCGTTTTCCGCGCTGTCCATGCCCGCGCCCCACCTCAAGTACGTGGAGCATGTTCCTATGTATCGGTTATCACGGTCCTAATCTGCACGTGAAACCGGTAAATTTGCCCAGACGATCGAAATCGTTCCCGCCTTGCCGAGGTCTGGCGGGCGGGCGTCGGGACGCGCGAGCCCTCCTCAGATCGCCCGCCGCGCCATCAGCCGCCGGCCCGGGCGGTGCCCCTCCTCGCCGGTGTCGCGGAACCCGAGCTTGGTCAGGAGCCCCCAGGAGGCGACGTTGCCGGGACGGCACTCGGCAACGATCGTGCGGGCCGGAAAGCGCAGCGACAGCGATCCCAGGATGCCCGACACCGCTTCCGTGGCGAGACCGCGCCCCCGGGCGGCGCCGCCGACCCAGTAGCCGATCTCGACCGCCTCGGTTCCGCGCAGGTGCGTCCCGACCACCCCGACGAGGGTTCGGCCCTCGCGCGTCCGGGCGCCGAAGAACCGGTCCTCGCGGCGGCGTCCCGAGGCGATGAGCCTGCGGGCATCCTCGAGCGTGAAGGGCGCGGGCAGGAAATCGACGGCGCCGGTGATCGCCGGGTCGTCGGTGAGGCTCCGCAGCGCCTCCGCATCGCCCGGAATCAGCACGTCGATCGACAGTCGCGCGGTCTCCAGACCGGGCAGGTCGCACAAGCTGTCGCTTCGGGCGCGGCGGAAGAACATCTCGGAGGATGTGGGATCGGACGACGGATACCGTAAGAGACGCTTTGGCGGGGCGGTCTCATCCCGCGCCGACCCGGGCGCGGCCTACTCCACGGCCTGGAAGCCCGACAGCGGCGCCTCGACGCGGCAGACGACCCCGTCGGGCTCGTAGGCGAGGCCGACCGCGCCCCCGACCGCGCCCGCAAGCCCGCGCTCGATCAGCCGCGACCCGAAGCCCTTCCGCGTCGGCGGCGCGACCTTGGGACCGCCGCGCTCGGTCCACAGCATCCGCACCATGGCGTCGGCATCGAGCGACCACGTCACGGCCACGCGGCCGCCGGGCACCGAGAGCGCGCCGTACTTGGCCGCGTTGGTGGCGAGCTCGTGCATCATCAGCGCCAGCGACAGCGCCGCCTTCGGGCCGACCTCGATCTCCGGCCCGTCGAGGGCGAGGCGCCCGGCCTGGCCGTCGTCGTGGATCGCCAGCGCCCCGGCGATCACCGCGGCGATGCCGGCGCTCTCACGCGCGCCCGTCAGGAGGATGTCGTGCGCCTTGCCCAGGGCGATCAGCCGGGCGGCGAGCGCCTCCTTGGCGCTCTCGAAATCGGGGGCGTTGCGCAGGGTCTGCGACGCGATGGCCTGGACCATCGCGAGGGTGTTCTTGAGGCGGTGGCTGAGCTCGCGGTTGCGGAGCGCCTGCTGGTCCTCGGCCTGGATGCGCCCGAGCGTGCCCCAGAGCCGCTCGGCGACCTCGCGCACGAAGGCGATCTCGCCGGCGGCCCAGGCGCGCGGCGCGCGGTCATGGACGAACAGCACCCCGGCGAGCCGGCCGAGCCGCGTCAGCGGGACGTTGATCGCGGCCCGCGCGCCCATGCCGGCATAGGCCGCGGCATCGCCGGCCAGCGCCGGGTCGGCGATGTCGGGGATCGCCTGCGGCAGGCCCGAGGCCAGGCGCGCCAGGGTCTCGG
>NZ_VRUV01000176.1:0-8361 GCF_008039455.1 Methylobacterium sp. WL116 | reverse complement strand
GGCGCTCGGCCGCGCCGGGCACCGCCTCCGCGAACAGGGCCTTGGCCGCCTCCCAGTCGGGCCGGCCCGCGTCGGGACCGAACGCGAGGCAGGCGAGGAGGCGCTCGCCGTCGTAGACCGCGCAGCGGTAGCGGCCGCGGGCATGGTCGGCGTACTCGGCGAGCTCCAGCCCCTGGAACAAGCCGCGCATCAGCAGCATGGCCTCGCGCGACCCGTCCTGCGTGGCGAATTGCAGGCCCGCGCCGCCGGCGATCGTGGCGCGCGCCCACCACCATCCGGCGGGCGCCGCGACCGGGTCGCGGCTGAGCAGGAAGCCCCGCGAGCGGTAGGCGGCAGCCTGGATCGCCGCCGGCGTCGCCTTCAGCTCGGGCTGGCCCGAAAGCGGGTCGGGCACGCCGCGGACGAGCGCCCCGACGCGGGCCATCGAGGCGTTCGAATCGTTCCAGTGCATCGGCATGAACAGGTTGCCGGGCGCCACCGCCTCGGTGACGATCACCTCCAGCTCGGCGGCCCCGTGCGCGGTCGAGACCCGGGCGAGGCCGCCCTCGGTCAGGCCCGCGGCGGCGGCGTCGCGCGGATGCACCTGGACGAAGGGCACCGGGCGATGGGCCGAGAGCCGCGGGCTCTTCCCCGTCCGCGTCATCGTGTGCCAGTGGTCGCGCACCCGGCCGGTGTTGAGGACGAAGGGCATCGCCGCGCTCGTCGCCTGCGCCAGGGCCGGCGCCTGCACCGCGACGAAGCGGGCGCGCTTGTCGAAGGTGAAGAAGCGGCCGTCGGAAAAGAGCCGCGCCTTCGTGCCGCCGCGCTTCGTCAGCGGCCACTGCACCGGCAGGTTCGTCTCGTAGGCGGCGTCCCCGATGTCGGCGAGCGCGCCGATGTCGAAGTCGCGGGTGCCGTTGTTCTCGAACGCCGACAGCGCGGCGTGCTGGCGGAACACCGCCGCCGCCGAGGTGAAGCCGAAGGCGGCGCCGTGGCCGAGGCGGCGCCCGACGTCGGCGAGCACCGCCCAGTCCGGCCGCGCCTCGCCCGGCGCCTTGAGGAAGCGGCGCTGGCGCGTGATCCGGCGCTCGGAATTGGTGACCGTGCCGTCCTTCTCGCCCCAGGCCAGGGCCGGCAGCAGCACGGTCTTCCGGGCCGTGGCGCGGGCGGTGTCGGAATCGGCCATCACCTCGGAGACGACGAGCAGGTCGAGGCCCTTCAGGGCCTCCTTGATCGTGTCGGCCTGCGGCATCGAGACCAGCGGGTTGGTCCCCATCACCCAGAGCGCCTTGATCTTGCCGCGGGCGACCGCGTCGAACAGCGCCACCGCCTTCATCCCCTCGCCGGTGATGAGGTTCGGCGCGTTCCAGAAGCGGCGGACCTTGTCGACCTCCTCCGGCGCGAAGTGCATGTGGGCGGCCAGCATGTTGGCCAGCCCCCCGACCTCGCGCCCGCCCATGGCGTTGGGCTGGCCGGTCAGCGAGAACGGCCCCGCGCCCGGCTGCCCGATGCGCCCGGTGGCGAGGTGGCAGTTGATGATCGCGTTGCCCTTGTCGGTCCCCTGCGCCGACTGGTTCGCGCCCTGCGAGAAGGCGGTGACGACGCGCTGCGTGGCGGCGAACAGGTCGAAGAAGGCGGAGACGTCCGCCTCCGACAGGCCAGTCGCCGCCGCGGTGGCGGCCAGCGTCGGCGCGATCGACTGCGCCCGCTCGAGCGCGCCCTCGTAGCCGGAGGTGTGGTCGGTCACGAAGCGGGCGTCGCACGCGCCGATGCGGTCGAGATGCACCAGCAGGCCCGAGAACAGCGCGCTGTCGGTCCCGGGCCTGAGGCCGAGGAACAAGTCGGCCTCCTCCGCGGTCTCGGTCCGGCGCGGGTCGACCACCACGAGCTTGGTGCCGCGCGTCGTGCGCGCGTCCACCATCCGGCGGAACAGGATCGGGTGGCACCAGGCGGTGTTCGAGCCGACGAGCACGATGACGTCGGCCTCGTCGAGGTCCTCGTAGCAGCCCGGCACGGTGTCGGAGCCGAAGGCCCGGCGGTGGGCGGCGACCGCGCTGGACATGCACAGGCGCGAGTTGGTGTCGACGTGCGGCGTGCCGAGGAAGCCCTTCGCGAGCTTGTTGGCGACGTAGTAATCCTCAGTGAGCAGCTGCCCGGACAGGTAGAACGCGATCGCGTCCGGCCCGTGGGTCTCGGCCGTGCGGCGGAAGGCGCCGGCGACGGTGCCGAGCGCCGATTCCCACGACACCCGCGCGCCGTCGACGTGCGGGTGCAGCAGGCGGTTCTCCAGGCCCAGCGTCTCGCCGAGCGCCGAGCCCTTCGAGCACAGGCGGCCGAAATTGGCCGGGTGCGCGGTGTCCCCGGCGATCCCGGCGCCGCCCTTGCCGTCCGGCGTCGCGATCACCCCGCACCCGACGCCGCAATAGGGGCAGGTGGTCCGAACCGCCGCAGCCTGGTTCGCGCCCTGCTGGTTCGAGACCTGGGGCTCCGGCACGTGCACGGTCATGGCAGGGTCCTCGTATTCACGACGTCGGCCGGCGCCGGCGGAGGCAGCAAGAGTCGGGCCGGGCTTCCCCAGGGCCGCCCTTCCCGCGCGAGCGGGAGGGCGGCCCTGTCGGCTCAGTACACGTCGGCCTGGTAGCGCCCGGCCTTCTTCAGCGCGCCGAGATAGGCCACCGCCTCGTCGGGGGATTTGCCGCCGTGCTGGGCGGCGACGTCGATGATCGCGCGCTCCACGTCCTTGGCCATCCGCTTGGCGTCGCCGCAGACGTAGAAGTGGGCGCCGCCCTCCAGCCACTTCCACAAATCGGCGCCGTTCTCGCGCATGCGGTCCTGGACGTAGGTCTTCTCGGTGCCGTCGCGCGACCAGGCCAGCGACAGGCGCGTCAGCACCTTGTCGTCGCGCATCCGGGTGAGCTCGTCCTTGTAGAAGAAGTCGCTCGCCTGGCGCTGGTGGCCGTAGAACAGCCAGTTGCGCCCAGGCGCCTGCGTCGCGGCGCGCTCGCGCAGAAAGGCCCGGAACGGCGCGATGCCGGTGCCGGGGCCGCACATGATCACGTCGGTGGCGAGGTCCTTCGGCAGCCCGAAGCCGTGCGCCTTCTGCAGGTAGATCTTCGCCCGGGTCTGCTCGGGCATGCGCTCGCCGAGATGCGTCGAGGCGACGCCGAGCCGGAGGCGCGAGCGGTGGTTGTAGCGCACCGCGTCCACCGTCAGCGAGACCTTGCCCGCATCCATCTTCGGCGAGGACGAGATCGAGTAGAGCCGCGGCTGCAGCTCGTCGAGGGATTCGAGGAAGACCTCGGCGTCCGGGCGCGCGCCGGGAAACTTGTGCAGGGCGCCGAGCACGTCGAGATAGGCGGCGTCGCCGTCCGGGTCCTCGCCGGCCGAGAGCGCCTTGGCCTTCCGCCGGGCCTCGCCGGAGGTCAGCAGCGAGAGCAGCTGGTAGAGCCCGTCGGGGGCGGCGCCGAGCGAGTAGTCGGCGATTAGCCGGTCGCGCAGGGTCTTGCCGCCGATCACCCGCTCGGGGCGGGCGCCGAGCTCGGCGATCACCGCGTCGGCGAGCGCCGGCGCGTTGGCCGGGAACAGGCCGAGCGAATCGCCGGCCTCGTAGCTGATCGGCGTGTCCCTGAGGTCGAACTCGACGTGCCACGTCTCCTTCTCGCCGCCCGGCTCGTTGAGCCGGCGGCGGCCGAGGAAGATCGCCTCCACCGGGTTCTCGCGGCAGAAGCCGAGGGGGCCGAGGTCGGCGGCCTTGTCCGCCGCCGCCTCGCCTGCGGCCGCGGCCGGCGCGCCGGCGTCGCCCGTGCCGAACTCCTCGTCGAGCTTCTTCAGCATCCGGAGCGTCTCCTTGCCGCCGGGCTGGCAGAGGTTCAGACGCGCCTCGCTCTTGAGGAAGATGGCGTTGGCGTAGTCGGCGCAATTGTAGCCGCACTGGCCGCAATCCTGCTGCGCCATCGCCGCCATGAGCTTCTGCGGCTCGGGCCGGGCCTTGGCCATCTCCATGCGCTCGGTGATCGGCAGCGACGGGTCGTGCCAGGGCGCGTCGTCGTTGTCGGCGAGCTTGGGGCCGCCGGCCATGTCGCCGGGGGCCAGGGCGGTGGCGCCCTCGACCGCCGGGCCGAGGAGGGCGGCGAAGTAGCCCGACAGCCACGAGCGCTGGTCGGCGGAGAACGGGGCGTTCTCGGGGACGAGGACGAGGGGGGGAGAGACGTGCTCGCTCATGCGGCTGCCTTGAGGCCTGGCTGGTCTTCGGCAAGGTCGCGCAGGGCTTCCGGCCCGGTGCGCGCCGTGAAGGTCTGGAAGCTCTCGTCCGGCCCGGTGCGGCGGGCGAGGTAGGTGCGCAGCAGCGCCTCGACGCGGGACGGCGCGTCCTCCGCCTTGATCGCGGTCCAGATCTCGGTGCCGATCTTCGGGTTCTCGGCGAAGCCGCCGCCGACCACGACGTCGTAGCCCGGAACGGTGTCGCCCTCCTCCGAGACCACCACCTTGGCGCCGATCAGGCCGATGTCGCCGATGTAGTGCTGGGCGCAGCTGTGGTGGCAGCCGGTGACGTGCACGTTCACCGGCACGTCGAGCTCCGGCAGCGCGGCCTCGACGTGGTCGGCGATGATCATCGCGTCGCCCTTGGTGTCGGCGGCGGCGAACTTGCAGCCGTTAGAGCCGGTGCAGGCGACGAGCCCCGCACGGATGCCGGCGGCCTTCGTGGTGAGCCCGAGCGCCTGCACCCGCGCCTCCACCTCGGCGACCTTGGCGTCGGGCACGCCGGAGAACAGGAAGTTCTGCCAGACCGTCATGCGGATCTGCCCGTCGCCGCATTCCTGCGCGATCCGCGCGAGCGCGCGGACCTGGTCGCTCATGATCTTGCCGACCGGCAGGATCACGCCGACCCAGTTCAGCCCGGGCTGGACCTGCGCATGCACGCCGACATGGGCGAACCGGTCGGTGGTGCGGCGCGGCGCGACGTGGGCGGGGTCGACCCGGTCGAGCTTGCGCCCGAGCTTCTCCTCGACGGCGGCGAGGTACTTGTCGAAGCCCCAGGCGTCGAGGACGTACTTCATCCGCGCCTTGTTGCGGTTGGTCCGGTCGCCGTTCTCGATGAACACCCGGATGATCGCATCCGAGACCGCGTTGCAATCCTCCGGCCTCAGCACGATGCCGGTGTCGCGGGCGAGGTCCCGATGGCCGGAGATGCCGCCGAGCACCAGGCGCATCCACACGCCCGGCGCGACGCTCGCGCCCTCCAGCACCTCGATCGCCTGGAAGCCGATGTCGTTGGTCTCCTCCAGCACCGCGACGATGCCGCCGCCGTCGAAGGCGACGTTGAACTTGCGCGGCAGGCCGTAGAGCGACTGGTCGTTGATGATCCAGTTGTTCCAGGACTTGGCGAGCGGACGCGTGTCGAGGAGCTCCTGGGCGTCGATCCCGGCGGTGGGCGAGCCGGTGACGTTACGGATGTTGTCGGCGCCCGCGCCGCGCGCCGTCAGCCCGATGTCGACGAGCCCGTCGAGGAAGGGCTGGGCGTGCTCGGGCGCGATGTGGCGCATCTGGAGGTTCGCCCGCGTGGTGACGTGGACGTAGCCGCCGCCATGCGCGTCGGCGAGGTCGGCGACGCCGGAAAACTGCCAATGGTGCAGGATGCCGTTGGGGATGCGCAGGCGCGCCATGAACGAGGTCTGGTTCGGGGCGACCCAGAACAGTCCGTGGTAGCGCCAGCGGAAGTTGTCCTCCGGCTTCGGGGCCTTGCCGGTGGCGGCCTCCACCTTCAGCCGGTTGTGGCCCTCGAACGGGTTCTCCGCGCGCTTCCACTTCTCCTGCTCGCAGAGCTTGCCGCCGGCCTTCACCGTGCGGTCCTGCGCCTTGATGTGGATCGCGTCCGGCCCAGTCGGCTCGGGCGGCGGACCGCCCTGGCCGAGGGCGAGGCCGCCGGTGAGGCGGGCGGCGGCGACGCCCGAGGCGAAGCCTTCGAGGTAGCGTTGCTGTTCGGCGTTGAAGTCTTCAGCCATGGTCTGCCTCCTTCACGCTGCCAGATTCTTGGCGAGGGGTTCGGCCGGGGGCGCCGCGGGGCGCCCGAACATCAGGTCGTCGATCTGATCCCCGACCGGCGCGCCGGTGCGGATCAGGGTCTTGCACAGGCCCTGCTCGCCGATGTCGCCGACGAAGACCGCGCCGATCAGGCGGTCGCGCTCGACCAGGAGCTTGCGGTAGAGGCCGGCGCCCGGATCGCTCATCACGATCGCCTCCGCGGTGTCGGGCGTGTCGACCACGCCCGCGGAGAACACCGGCAGCCCCGAGACCTTGAGGCTCGTCGAGAGCGCCGTGCCGGAATACTGGGCCTCGAGCCCGGAGAGGTGGCGGCTCAGGGTCTCGGCATGCTCGTAGGCCGGCTCGACGAGGCCGTAGACCATGCCGCGATGCTCGGCGCATTCGCCGAGCGCGAAGATCCGCGGGTCCGAGGTGGTCATCCGGTCGTCGACCTTGATGCCGCGCCCGGTCTCGATCCCCGCGCCCTGCGCTAGGGCGAGGTTCGGGCGCACGCCCACCGACATGACGACGAGATCGGCCGGCAGCACCGTGCCGTCAGCCAGGATCAGGCGCTCGACGCGGCCGTCGCCCTCGACGCGGTCGGTGTCGGCGTTGAGCAGGACCTTGACGCCGCGCGCCTCCATCGCCCGGCGGACCAGGGCGGCCGCGGAATGATCGAGCTGCCGTTCCATCAGCCGGTCCATGACGTGGAGCAGGGTGGTGTCGACGCCGAGCCGCGCCAGCCCGACCGCCGCCTCGAGCCCGAGCAGGCCGCCGCCGATGACGATGGCCTTGGCGTGCTGGACCGCCGCCTTCCGGATCGCCGACACGTCCGCCAGGTCGCGGAACGTGATGATGCCGGGCAGGTCCATCCCGGGCTTGGGCAGGCGGATCGGCACGGAGCCGACCGCGAGCACCAGCTTGTCGAACGGCAGGACGTGGGTCTCGCCGACCACGACCAGCGCGTTCTCGCGGTCGACCTGCGTGGCGGGGGCGCCGGTGATCAGGCGGATGCCGTGGCTCTCGTACCAGTCGAGCCCGCGGAAGGCGCAGGCCGCCTCGTCGACCTCGCCGCCGAGGAGCGAGGACAGCAGCACCCGGTTGTAGGCGGCCACCGGCTCGGCGCCGACCACGGTGACGTCGTAGCGGCCGGGCGACCCTTCGGTCAGCCGCTCGAGAAACCGCAGCGAGGCCATGCCGTTGCCGACCACGACGAGCCTCTCGCGCGGGATCTCCGCGGCTGGAACCTGATCCGTCTGGGCTGTGAGCATCGGTGGAAGGGTCTCGTCCTCGATTGCGCCGGGCACGTCCGCCACGAAAAAAGCCGCCGCCGATCGACCTCCCGGCAAGCGTCGCCGCCCGCGAGGAGACATCGGTTCAGCGGCCTCGCTGACGGTGCTGCCCGTCGTCGTTGACGGGTCGGATCACCTCAGCAGGTTCCGTGCCAGTTCGGCGGGACGAGGCTCGCGCGCTCTGCCGGGCACGGCCGAGCGGTCGGTGCCCGATTTCGCGCGGAGGGTGTGCGCTGCACAAAGATGAGGCGAATGAAGCCCGATCGGGCAGGGGCCCACGATGCACTCTCGACTCGACCGCGCAGCGTCGCGGGCCCGTCTAACGCGGGAAGGACGCTCGGCGGGGGGCGCGAGCGTCCAGGAGGCTTGTGCCCGGCGGGTCGGCTAGATGAGGGTCGAGAGGGCTGCCATCAGGCCGACGACGGGGACGGCGCCGATGAGGAGGGCCCACCGCCAGGGGTGCGCTGCCCGCTCCCGCCGGTTGTCGTTCATCGCTCGGGGCGCGCGGCCCCGGTGTCGGACATAGGCCGAGAGGTCCACGCGTCCGCGCGAGGCGGGAATGGACGAGGCGGTGTCGAGCTTGCGGCAACCTGGCATGGCATGACGATAACGACGTCGCGGCCTCTGCGTTCCGTTTCCTCGCAGGTGATTCCGTCGGATGCGGGCGTCCCGCAGGTCTCAGGCGGGGGATAGTCCGGCCGCCGCGTAGAGATCCGGGCGGTAGACCGCCTCCGCGGCGGGCAGGAGGTCGTCGAGCGGCCCCTGCCCTGCCGCCTTCATCTGCGCCAGCACCCAGCCGGCATGCGCGGCGCGCGGCTCCTGCGCCGCCGCGTCGAGGCGCAGGTAGTCGGGGGCCTCGCGCTGCAGACCCGTCCCGTCGAGGACGATCGTGCCCTCGAGGGTGCGGGCGATCAGGGCGGGATCGAGGTTGAGATAGGCTCGCCGCGCGAGCCGGTGGGCTAGCTCGGAGCGGTTCGCCGGGTCCGCGCACCAGCGCCCTGCCCTGGCGACGGCCCGCACCAGGGGCGGGATCGCGCCGTCGAGCCGCGGCGCGACCGCGAGGACCTTC
>NZ_VRUV01000175.1:0-8371 GCF_008039455.1 Methylobacterium sp. WL116 | reverse complement strand
GCTCGACGAGGCCGTCGCGGCGGCCGGCATCGATCGCGACGGGCGCGCCTGGCTCGAGCGCGAGCTCGCCAACCCGGCCGAGATCGACGAGATCGCCGACGCGGTCGACGATTCCGACGCCGCCGCCCGGATCTACGCCGCCGCGGCCCTGGCGATCGACCTCGACACGATGCAGGAGCGCCAGTTCCTCAAGATGCTGGCCGAGGCGCTCGACGTGCCGGCCGAGGCCGCGGCCCGCGTCGAGCGTGAACTCTCGGCCTGATCGTCGCGCCGCCGCACCTTCCGGTTGATGCCGGCGGGCGCGGCGGTGCTAGGTTCCGGCTGCGGCGCCACGGGAGACGGCGCCGCGGGGAACCGGGAACCGCATGTCCGAGGACAACACGACGCCGCCGCGGCGGCGTCTCGCCGCCATCGCCCTGATCGGGAGCCTGCTCGCCCTGCCCGCCGCGGCGGCCGAGCCCGCAGGGCCGCTGACGATCGCCCGGCAGGGCAGCTTCTTCGTCGGCGGCCGCAGCGTCGCCTCCGACACCCTCTCGACGCTGCCGGCCTACGCGCCCTCGGGCACGATCAGCGTCGACCAGGTCTACGTGCGCTACCAGATCCCGGTGGAGGCCAAGCGCCCGGCGATCGTCTTGATCCACGGCTGCTGCCTCACGGGCAAGACCTGGGAGACGACGCCGGACGGGCGCATGGGCTGGGACGAGTTCTTCGTCCGCGCCGGGTTCCCGACCTACGTGATCGACCAGGCCGGTCGCGGCCGCTCGGCGGTGGACCCGTCCAGGATCAACGCGGTGAAGACCGGCCAGGCGGCGCCCGAGACGCTGCCGCCGGTGGTGTCGGCCGGCCAGGAGCCGGCCTGGGCGATCTTCCGCTTCGGCCCGAAATATCCGGAGGTGTTTCCCGGGATGCAGTTCCCGCTGGAGGCGCAGGCCGAGTTCTGGAAGCAGATGGTCGCCGACTGGGCCGCGACCCTGCCGACCCCGAACCCGACCGTGCCGGCCTTGTCCGAGCTGGCCAAGACGATCGAGAAAACCGGGCTCGACGGCGCGATCCTGATCAGCCACTCGCAATCGGGCATCTACCCGTTCCAGACCGCCGCGCTCGATCGCGCCGGCATCCGCGGCCTCGTGGCGATCGAGCCGGCCGCCTGCCCCGATCCCGCCAAGGACGACCTGGCACCCTACAGGGACCTGCCGATCCTCGTGCTGTGGGGCGACTACGTCGAGCGCGTGCCGCGCTGGGCCCCGCGGCTGAAGCTCTGCCGCGCCTTCGTCGAGGCCGCCAACAAGGCCGGCGGCATGGCGGAGCTGGTCCTGCTGCCCGACGTCGGCATGGCGTGCAACTCGCACATGCTGATGCAGGACAGGAACAGCCTCGACGTGGCCGCATGGCTGGCCGCCTGGCTCGACGCGCACGTGCCGCCGCGCCCGTGACGGTGGGCCAGCTCCGTCAGCCGGCCGCCTCGTCCTTCAAGGCCTGCAGCCCCTCGCGATAGGTCGGGAAGGCGAGGTCGACGCCGAGTTCCGCGCGGATCAGGCGGTTCCGCACGCGCTTGTTCTCGCCGTAGAAGCTGCGTGCCATCGGCGAGAGGTCGGCGGTCTCGAAGTCGACCTCCGGCGGGAGGGGCAGGCCGGTGAGCGCCGCGGCGTATTCCGTGACGGTCTGGGGTGGCGCCGGCTCGTCGTCGGTGACGTTGTAGACCGCGCCGTTGCGCGGCCGGTCGAGCGAGGCGAGCAGCGTCGTGGCGATGTCGTCGATGTGGATGCGGTTGAAGACCTGCCCCGCCTTGACGATGCGCTGGGATCGGCCGTCGCGCAGCTTCACGATCGGGTTGCGGCCCGGGCCGTAGATGCCCGACAGCCGGAACACCTGCACCGCCTTGCCGGTCTCGGCGCCGAGCGCCCGCCACGCGTTCTCGACGGCCAGCCGCCCTTGCGAGCGCGCGCTCTTCGGCGTCGCCGGCGCGGTCTCGTCGATCCAGGAGCCGCCCTGGTCGCCGTAGACGCCGATCGTCGAGAGGTAGCCGATCCAGCCGATCCGGCTCCGGGCGATGTCGTCGCGGAACCGCCGCAGCACCGGGTCGCCGTCGCGGTCGGGCGGGACCGAGACGAGCAGCGCGTTGGCCGCCGCGAGGTCGGCGGGGATGCGCGGGTCGTCGGCCTCGGGGCCGAAGGCCCTCATCGACAGTCCGGTCTCCGCTTCGATCGCGCGGGCCTTGTCCGGCTCGGTCACCGTCGCGACGATCTGGGGAAACCGGCCGCGCGCGCATTCCGAGAAACGCCGGGCCGAGAAGCCGAGGCCGAAGACGAACAGGGTCATGATGGCATCTCCGCGGGCGGGTCGAGCGCGGCACGCCACTCGGCCCGAACGTCCGGATCGGTCTCGCCGAGCCCGTGGCGTTCGTAAAGGGGACGGCAGGCCGCGGCGCCGAGAAGCCTGCCGCAGGCCCAGACCGCCATGCCCCGCACGATCGCGGCCGGGTCCGCGAGGTTCTGCACGGCGGAGGACGCCAGCGCCGGGTCTCCCGAGTTGCCGACGGCGATGAGGACGTTGCGCAGGAAGCGGTCGCGGCCGGTGCGCTTCACCGGCGTCCCGGCGAAGCGCCTGCGGAAGGCGGCGTCGTCGAGGGCGGCGAGCTCGGCCAGCGGCGGCGCGTCGAGGCCGGGATCGGCGGCCATGCGCGCGTCCTGCGCGACGCGGGCGAACTTGTTCCAGGGGCAAACGGCGAGGCAGTCGTCGCAGCCGAACACCCGGTTGCCGATGGCGGTGCGGAACTCCGCGGCGATCGGGCCGGCATGCTCGATCGTCAGGTAGGAGATGCAGCGGCGCGCATCGAGCCGGTAGGGGCCCGGGAAGGCGTTGGTCGGGCAGATGTCGAGGCAGGCGCGGCACGAGCCGCAATGGTCGGGCTCGGGCGCGTCCGGCTCCAAGTCGGCCGAGGTGTAGATCGCGCCGAGCAGCAGCCAGTTGCCGTGATCGCGCGACAGCAGCACCGTGTGCTTGCCCTGCCAGCCGAGGCCGGCCGCCGCGGCCAGGGGCTTCTCCATCACCGGGGCGGTGTCGCAGAACACCTTCACCCGCACGTCGCCCTTGGCCGAGAGGTAGCCGCCGAGCTCCTTCAGCCGGCCCTTCACCACCTCGTGATAGTCGCGGCGCTGGGCGTAGGCCGCGATCGCGCCGCGATCCTTCTTCGCGAGCAGATCGAGCGGGTCGGTCTCCGGTCCGTAGTTCGTGGCGAGCACGATGATGCTGCGCACCCCCGGCCACAGGGTTTTGGGCGATGCACGCTGGTCGGCGCGGTCTTCCATCCAGCCCATCGTGCCGTGGGCGCCCTCGCCCAGCCACGCGGCGAGGCGTCCGGGCAATTCCGGCACCGCCTCCGGGCGGGTGACCTGCAGGTCGCAGAAGCCCAGGTGGCGGGCGCGGGCCTCGACGAGGCGGCGCAGGTCCCGGCCTGCGAAGATGCGGCGGTCGGTCAGAAATCCAGGTCCGCGTAATGCCCGGCCGGCGGCATGCCCGCGACCCGGTCGGCGAGCAGCGCGCGGAAGGAGGGCCGCGATTTCACGCGGGCGTACCAGTCGCGCGCCGTCTCGTCCTCGTCCCACGGCACGTCGCCGAGGTAGTCGACGCAGCTCAGATGCGCCGCGGCGGCGAGGTCGGCATAGGTCAGGTGGTCGCCGGCGATCCAGCGGCGCCGCGCCATCAGGTAGCCGATGTACTTCAGGTGGTAGCGGACGTTGGTGCGGGCGGCGCGGATCGCGTTCATGTCCGGCGGGCCGCCGCCGGTGGCGCTGGTCATGAAGCGCTTGGCGATCTTCTCGGTCACGAGGTAGCCGGTCACCTCCGCCTCGAACTTGACCAGGAACCAGTCCATCAGCCGGCGCACCTCGACCCGCTCGGCCGGATGGTCCGGCATCAGCCGGCGCCCGGTGAGGCCGAGGCCGCGGGTCTCGTCGAGGTATTCCGCGATGATGCCGCCGCCGGGCACGACCAGGCCGCCCTGCTCCATCAGCACCGGCGTGGTGCCGGCCGGGTTGATCAGCAGGAACTCGTCGCGCCTGTCCCAGGGCCGCTCCTCGACGAGGCTCGGCTCCAGGCCCATCTCGGCCAGGACGAGGCGGATGAAGCGCGAGTTGGCGCAGAAGGGAAAGTGATAGAGCGTCGCCATCGAGGCCGTTGTCGGACTGAAAAGGGCCGGCGGGACGCGCCGCACGGGACACCCGCGGGACCGAGCGTGGGATGATCATGATTGCTCGATCGTTGCCGCCTCATTAACACGCCGCACGGAACGCGGTAACCGCTCGTTCACCATCGTCGGCGAAGCCTGTGGGCGTCCCGCCGCGGGCGGCGATTCCACTTCCTCAGGCCGGTCGCCGGCCGGCGCGGCGCGAACGGTCGAGACCAGCGATGATGCGAGATCTGCGATGATGGATGCGATGAGCATCGCGAAGGCGGTCGTGCTCGCGGTCGTAGAGGGCGCGACCGAGTTCATCCCGGTCTCCTCCACCGGGCACCAGCTCCTGGTCGGGCACTTCATCGGGTTCCACTCGCCCAACAACACCTTCGAGGTGCTGATCCAGCTCGGCGCGATCCTGGCGATCCTGGCGGTGTATTTCCGCCGGCTGCTCGGCATCGCGTTCGCCCTGCCGAACGACCCGCAGGCGCGCCGGTTCGTGCTCGGCATCCTCCTCGCCTTCCTGCCGGCGGCGATCATCGGCGGCCTGTTCTCGAAGGTGATCAAGGCCTACCTGTTCAACCCGTGGATCGTCTGCGCGACCCTGGTCGCGGGCGGGCTCGTGCTGCTCGTCCTGGACGACACCGATCTCGAGGTGAAGAAGACCGACGTCTACGACTTCACCCTGCCGATGGACCTGAAGATCGGCATCTTCCAGTGCCTGGCGATGATCCCGGGCGTGTCGCGCTCCGGCGCCACCATCGTCGGCGCGATGCTGATGGGCGCCGACAAGCGCTCCGCCACCGAGTTCTCGTTCTACCTCGCGATGCCGACCATGGCCGGCGCCTTCGCCAAGGACCTGCTCGACAACTACAAGAACCTCAACGGCGACGACGTCGGGCTGATCGTCATCGGCTTCGTGGTGGCCTTCGTCTCGGCCCTCGTCGTGGTGCGGACGGTGCTCGACTACGTCTCCCGCCACGGCTTCTGGCTGTTCGCGTGGTGGCGCATCATCGTCGGCTCGGCGGGCTTCGCCGGCCTGATCATCTTTGGATAAAAAATACGGTCGCCGCCGTCGATTGCCTCGCCAGCGGGGCCGTGCGAGGGCAGACGGATGGGGAGAGCGGGCGAAAGACCCGCATCCCGGCACCGTTTGAAGGCCCTCCGCGATGGAAGACAGACCGCTTGCCGACCTCTTCGAGCCCGCGACCCGCGCGCGCTGGCTCGGCCTCGTCGAGGGCGTTCTGAAGGGCGCCGACTACGAGAAGCGCCTCGTCTCCAAGACGGCGGACGGCCTGCGCATCGAGCCGCTCTACGAGGCGGCCGAGCCCGTGCCGCAGCCGGTCCGCGCGGCCGGCCCGTGGCGCATCGCCCAGCGGGTCGACCATCCCGAGATCGAGCAGGCGAACCGGCAGGCGCTGGCCGACCTCGAAGGCGGCGCCGATGCGCTGACCCTGGTGTTCTCCGGCGCGCCGGCGGCCCACGGCTACGGCCTGACCGCACGCACGGTCGAAGAGCTGGAAGCCGCGCTTGCCGGCGTGATGCTGCCGCTGATCGGGTTGCGCGTCGACGCCGGCCCGCTCGGGCTGGAGGCGGCCCGCCTCGTGGTCGAGCTGGCGAAGGCGCGCGGCGAGGACCTGTCGGCCTGCGACCTCGACCTCGGCATCGATCCGGTGGGCACGCTTGCCGCCTCGGGCAGCCTCGGGGCGGTGTGGTCCGAGATCGCGCCGAAGCTCGGGCAGGCGGTGAAGGACTTCGACGCCGCCGGCTTCACCGGGCGTGCGCTCCTGGCCGACGGGAGGCCCTATCACGAGGCCGGCGCCGGCGAGGCGGCCGAGCTGGGCGCGGTGCTCGCCACGGCCGTGACCTATCTCCGGGCGCTGGAGGCGGAAGGGGTGTCGCTGGAACGGGCCCGCGACGCGGTCGGGATCCTGCTCGTGACCGACGCGGACGAGTTCCTCACCATCGCGAAGTTTCGGGCGATGCGCCGGCTCTGGGCCCGCATCGAGCAGGCCTGCGGGCTCGCTCCGAAGCCGCTGCGGCTCCAGGCCGAGACCGCGTGGCGGATGATGACCCGGCGCGACCCCTTCGTGAACATCCTGCGGACCGCGATGGCGGCGACCGGGGCCGGGCTCGGCGGCGCAGACGCCGTCACCGCCCTGCCCTACACCCAGGCGCTGGGTCTCCCCGACGCCTTCGCCCGGCGGGTGGCGCGCAACAGCCAGATCGTGCTGATCGAGGAATCGAACCTCGCCCGCGTCGCCGATCCGGCCGCCGGCGCCGGCGGCTTCGAGAGCCTGACCGCGCAGCTGGCCGAGGCCGGCTGGGAGGCGTTCCAGGCGATCGAGCGCGAGGGCGGCATCGTCGCCTCGCTCAGCGTCGGCAAGCTCCAGCGCCGGATCGAGATCACCCGGGAGACGCGGGCGAAGAACGTCGCGACGCGGCGCGAGGCGCTGACCGGCGCCACCGAATTCCCCTACCTCGCCGAGAAGTCGGTCGCGGTGCTCGACGTGGCGCCCGTCGCCGCCCCCCCGGCGGCGAGCTTCGGCAGCGGAACGGCGGTCGCCTGCGACGCCCTGCCGTCGCAGCGGCTCGCCGAGCCCTACGAGGCCCTGCGCGACGCCTCCGACGGCTTCCTCGACAAGACCGGGAAGCGCCCGCAGGTGTTCTTGGCCAATCTCGGCCCGGTCGCGGTGTTCAACGCCCGCTCGACCTTCGCCGCCAACGCCTTCGCCGCCGGCGGCATCGAGGCGCTGAGCAACGACGGGTTCCCCGACGATGCGAGCCTCGCCGAGGCGTTCAAGGTCTCGGGTGCGGCGCTCGCCTGCCTGTGCTCCTCCGACGCCGTCTACGAAGCCCGCGCCGTCTCCGCGGCGAAGGCCCTGGCGGCGGCCGGCGCCGGGACGATCTACCTCGCGGGCAAGCCGGGGGCGGATCTCGCCGAACCGCTCGCGGCGGCGGGCGTCCACGGCTTCCTCCATGCCGGCGGCGACCTCCTGGCGCTGCTGAACGACGCCCTGAGGCGGGCCGCCCGCGCCTGAGCGGGGAAATCGGCAACCGATCCGGCCGTCGCGTGTTTCGAAGCGGACATGCCTGCACGCCCGCGCGGTGCGTGCCGGGCACTCGACACGCTCGCCCGATCGGGATCCGATGAAAGCACTGACGCTGGCCTCCGCCTTCCTCATCCTCGCAGCCGCCGGCCTCAGCCCCGCCGACGCGGCCCGGAAGAAGGTCCAGATCCCCGACCGCTACGACGGCAACTGGAGCATCGAGGTCATCACCGAATCCGGCATCTGCGACCGGGCCTATCGCTACGGCGTGCGGATCCAGCGCGGCGAGGCCAGCTATCCCGGCGGCGATTTCGCGATCAGCGGCCGGGTCGCGACCAACGGGTCGGTGCGCGCGACGATCTCGAACGGGGCGGCGACCGCCAACGTCGTCGGGCGCCTCGGCCGCCAGGGGACCGGCACCGGCACCTGGTCGACCCAGGGCGGCCCCGAATGCAGCGGTCGCTGGAACGCCGAGCGCCGCGGCTAGGACGCTCCCAGGCGAAACCGGCGGTCGAAGCGGCGGTGGCGGGGGCGCCGCTGTGACGCGGAAGCGACGATGGCGCAGGATTGCGCCCGGCGCGTGCGCTGCGGCGCGGACGGCCCTGTTCCCGACAAAATCCCTGGGGAATACTCGCCTCGATCGATCACTCGTTCGAGGCTTCCCGCGCCATGAAGACCCCGCTGCTCGGTGCGCTCGCATTCCTCCTCGCCCTCGCGCCGGCCACGGCGCGCGAGCGTTCGAAGCCCGAGGCGGACAAGGTGCTGGCGCCGCTGCAGCAGGCCGCGACCGATTGCTTCGCCGAGACGGTGATGGCCAACCCGGGCGCGATGAACCACGCCCGCGCCGGTCGCTGGTTCCAGGCCGCCAGCGTGATCGGCTTTCTCTGCCGTCCCGAGGTCGACGCGATGATCGCGGCGCATGATCGCCTCTACGGCGGCGGCACCGGCGCCAAGTTCTTCAAGGGCGCCTACGCCCGCCATCTCGACCAGCAGCTCGCGCTCCGCCTCCAGCCGATGCTGGAGCGCAAGACCGTCGCCAGCACCTTGTCCGCCTCGGGCTTCGAACGCTCGCGCGCCGTGGCCGGCGCGAGGGCGAGGAGGAATGCGAGCGCACCGAGCAGCGGGGTCTTCATGGCGCGGGAAGCCT
>NZ_VRUV01000174.1:0-8413 GCF_008039455.1 Methylobacterium sp. WL116 | reverse complement strand
CGCGCAGGCGGGCGCCGAGGCCGAAGAAGCCGGACGCCGCCGTCAGGGCCCCGCCGATCGCTGTCATCGTCATGCCGCACCCCGTTCGCGAACCGATCGTTAACGATGGTGTGGGGAAAGCGTTGCACACGCAAGGCGTGCACGTTCGGACGCGCCGTCGGCGCTTGCCTGCGGCTCCGCGGTGACGTGGCCGGCCTGCATCGCCGGCGGGACTTTTCGCGCTTCGCCGGCGGCCCCGCCCCCGGCGATCCCTGGTTCGAGGCCGTGGCCGAAGCGCTGGCCGAGGCGGGATACCTCGACAGCTAGGGCGTCCGCGGCCTCGCGGTTCCTCCGCGTCCATGCATGCCTGGACGGGATCGCGGCTGCGCCGTCGCCTGTCCGTCATCGCCTCGCAGGCGCGGCACCGTTCGGCCCGAGACGCTAAAACGTTCGTTCTAAGAAACGGGCCGGTCACCGCAAATATCTTCTTCGGATGGGACGGTTCGGAGAAGATCCGGTTTTTCGCGTGTGAAATACCAGCGGGCTCGGCAAGCGATGGCGCATCGAAGCGCCGTGTTCCGGTCGTGCAGCGCCGCTCGACCAGTTGACAACGTTCTGTAAAAAGAACGAAAACCCGGTCTCTTCGTAGGGGATACGGGCCGAGGCCGGCGCGCATCCCGCGGTGATGACCGGAGGATCGGCGTGAGCGAGCGGCACGGAACACGGCGGACGGGGCGGATCGGGCGGCGGGCGGCCTTGGCGGGGCTGTGCCTGGCCGGCGGCCTGCTCACGGTGGTCGGCGCGCACGCCGAGACGGCCCTGCTCAACGTCTCGTACGATCCGACGCGCGAGCTCTACCGCGACATCAACGCGGCCTTCGCCGAGGACTGGAAGGCCAGGACCGGGGAGACCGTGACGGTGCGCGCCTCGCATGGCGGCTCGGGCTCGCAGGCCCGCACGGTGATCGACGGGGTCGACGCCGACGTGGTGACGCTGGGCATCCCCTCCGACATCGACGCGATCGCCAAGCTCACCAAGCGCATCCCCGAGGATTGGCGCGGCAAGCAGCCGAATGCCGGCCTGCCCTACACCTCGACGGTGGTGTTCCTCGTGCGCAAGGGCAACCCGAAGGGCGTCAAGGACTGGGGCGACCTCGCCAAGCCCGACATCAAGGTCATCACCCCGAACCCCAAGACCTCGGCCGGCGGGCGCTGGAACTTCCTCGCCGCCTGGGGCTACGCCTACAACCAGGACAAGGACGCGGCCAAGGCCGACGCCTTCGTCGGCACCGTCTACAAGAACGTGCCGGTGCTCGACACCGGCGCCCGCGGCTCCACCGTCACCTTCGCCCAGCGGGGCCTGGGCGACGTGCTGCCGACCTGGGAGAACGAGGCCTACCTCGTGCTCCAGGAGTTCGGCGCCGACAAGTTCGACATCGTCGTGCCGCCGACCTCGATCTACGCCGAGCCGCCGGTGGCGCTGGTCGACGCCAACGTCGACCGCAAGGGCACCCGCAAGCAGGCCGAGGCCTACCTGGCCTTCCTCTACACCGACAAGGCGCAGGCGATCTTCGCCAAGCACCATTACCGCCCGTTCAAGCCCGCCGCGGCGGCCGAGGCCGACCTCAAGCAGCTGCCGGACATCAAGCTGTTCAAGATCGAGGATCTCCAGGGCAACTGGGACGAGATCCAGAAGCGGAACTTCGACACCGGCGGCCTGTTCGACCAGCTGAGCCGCCAGGGGCGGTAGCGCCGACCGACCCCCTCTCCCTATCCGGGCAGCCGATCCCGGGCAGGCCCGAGGTCGCCGGGAGAAGGGACCCGCGATCGGGCCGGCCGCGTCGACCGATCCGAACGTTTCTCGAGAGACTTCCCATGGTCGCCCCACCCCGCCCGAAGCGGCGCTTCCGACAAGCCAGCGTGATCCCCGGCTTCGGGCTCACCTTCGGCTACACGCTGACCTGCCTCGGGCTGGTGGTGCTGCTGCCGCTGGCCGCCCTCGTCGCCAAGGCCTCGGGCCTCGGCCTCTCGGGGATCTGGTACGTCGCCACCGACCCGCGCGTGGCCAGCGCCCTCAGGATCAGCTTCGGCGTGTCGCTGCTCGCCGCGCTCACCGCCTCGGTGTTCGGCTTCCTCGTCGCCTGGGTGCTGACCCGCTACCGCTTCCCGGGCCGCAAGCTCGTCGACGCCGTGGTCGACCTGCCCTTCGCCCTGCCGACCGCGGTGGCGGGCATCGCGCTGGCCTCGCTCTATGCCCCGAACGGCCTCGTCGGCGCGCAGCTGGCGCGGCTCGGCATCCAGGCGGCCTACACGCCGGTCGGCATCTTCATCGCCATGGTGTTCATCGGCCTGCCGTTCGCCGTGCGCACCGTGCAGCCGCTGATCGCCGAGATCGACAAGGAGGTCGAGGAGGCCTCCGCGACGCTGGGCGCCACCCGGTGGACGACGCTGATCAAGGTGGTGCTGCCGCCGCTGATCCCGGCGGTGCTCACCGGCTTCGCGCTGGCCTTCGCCCGCGGCGTCGGCGAGTACGGCTCGATCATCTTCATCGCCGGCAACCTGCCCTACGTCTCCGAGATCGCGCCGCTGCTGATCGTCATCAAGCTCTCGGAGTTCGATTACGGGGGCGCGGCCGCCATCGCCACGATCATGCTCGGGATCTCGTTCCTGACCCTGCTGGCGATCAACCTGATCCAGGCCTGGAGCCGCCGGAGGTTCGGTTATGTCTGATCTGAGCCTGACGGCCGCGCCGGCGCAGGAGGAGGCCGCCAGCGAGGGCCGCCTCGTGCGCGGGCTGCTGATCGGCACCGCGGTGGTGTTCCTGGCGCTGTTCCTGGTGCTGCCGCTGTTCACGGTGTTCGCCCAGGCGCTCTCCCGCGGCGTGGGCGCCTATCTCGAGGCCTTCTCCGAGCCCGACGCCTGGACCGCGATCCGCCTGACGCTGACGGTGGCGGCGATCGCCGTGCCGTTCAACCTCGTCTTCGGGGTCGCAGCCGCCTGGGCCATCGCCAAGTTCGAGTTTCCCGGCAAGAGCCTGCTGATCACGCTGATCGACCTGCCGTTCTCGGTCTCGCCGGTGGTCTCGGGGCTGATCTACGTGCTGCTGTTCGGGAGCCGCGGCCTGTTCGGCGGCTGGCTGCAGGACCACGGCATCCAGATCCTGTTCGCGCTGCCCGGCATCGTGCTGGCGACGGTGTTCGTCACCTTCCCGTTCGTCGCCCGCGAGCTGATCCCGCTGATGCAGGAGCAGGGCAACGCCGAGGAGGAGGCGGCGCTGACGCTCGGCGCCACCGGCCTCCACACCTTCCGCACGGTGACGCTCCCCAACATCCGCTGGGGCCTGCTCTACAGCGTGCTTCTCTGCAACGCCCGCGCCATGGGCGAGTTCGGCGCGGTCTCGGTGGTGTCCGGGCATATCCGCGGCCTGACCAACACCATCCCGCTCCACGTGGAGATCCTCTACAATGAGTACAATTTCGTCGCCGCCTTCGCCGTCGCTTCGCTCCTTGCCGGACTCGCCCTTGTCACCCTCGCCCTCAAATCCCTCCTCGAATGGCGCTACGGGGCGGAGCTCGGGTCGCGGGCACGGCATTAACGCGAACTCGACCGCGATCCGCGTCGAAGGCCTGTCGAAGACCTTCGACACGGCCGCCGTGCTGCACGACTTCAACCTCGACGTGCGCGCGGGCGAGCTGCTCGGCCTGCTCGGCCCCTCGGGCTCGGGCAAGACGACGCTGCTGCGCATCATCGCCGGGCTCGACACGCCGGACCGCGGCCGCATCCTGTTTGGCGGCGACGACGCCACCTTCCTGCCGGTGCAGCAGCGCGCGGTCGGGTTCGTGTTCCAGCACTACGCGCTGTTCAAGCACATGAGCGTGGCCGACAACATCGCCTACGGGCTGAACGCGCGAAAGCGCGCGGAGCGGCCGCCGGCGCAGGAGATCAAGCGCCGCGTCGGCGAGCTGCTCGACCTGATCCGGCTGTCGGGCTTCGCCGACCGCTATCCCTCGCAGCTCTCGGGCGGCCAGCGCCAGCGCATCGCGCTCGCCCGCGCGCTCGCCGTCGAGCCGCGCGTCCTGCTCCTCGACGAGCCGTTCGGCGCGCTCGACGCGCAGGTCCGCAAGGACCTGCGCCGCTGGCTGCGCGAGATCCACGACCGCACCGGCCAGACCACGATCTTCGTCACCCACGACCAGGACGAGGCGCTGGAGCTCTCCGACCGCGTCGCCGTGCTCGACAAGGGGCGGCTCGAGCAGGTCGGCACCCCGGACGAGGTCCAGGAGAACCCGGCCTCGGCCACCGTGCTGCGCTTCCTCGGCGACGCCATCGAGGTCGAGGCGATCGCCGAGGGCGGCCGGGTCCGCGTCGACGGCAAGCCGACCCCGGTCGCCGCGCCCGCCGGCCTCATCGGCCCGGTGAAGCTGTTCGTGCGGCCCTGGCAGCTCCAGCTGGTGGAGCCCGCCACCGCCCACCTCACCGGCACCGTCCGCTCGTCCTACCGCAGCCAGGGCCGCCAGCGCATCGAGGTCGGCCGCCCCGACGGCGGCCTGCTGATCGTCGAGGATTCCGACGGCGAGCGCTACGCCGCCGGCCGCGAGGTCGGCCTGCGGATCAACGGGGGGTACGTGTTCGGGTAAGCTTCCTCTACGAGGGTACCAGGCTCACGCATCTCTGCCTGACGGTACCGGACGGCTCGTCGGAAGCGGCGCCTGGCCCCTGTCGCGAACAAGCGATCGAATTCCCGCCTCGTTGCCCGCGCTTGCGCCTCCGACGATCCGTGCACGGCGGTGATCGGTCGGCAGATCGATGCGATCTTAGCGCACCGCTTGCCCCGAGGCGTCTGACATCGCGCGATCGGAGCGGCACGGCCGCCCCTCACGCCGTGGTCCCGTCCCGGCGGCGGAGCACCGAGTGCTTGCGGCTGTAGAAGAAGTAGATCGCGAAGCCGATCGCCATCCACACGACGAGCCGCAGCCAGGTGTCGAGGGGCAGGCCCGCCATCAGGAACAGGCAGGACAGGATGCCGAGGATCGGCACCGTCGGCACGCCCGGCACGCGGAACGGCCGGTACATCTCCTTGTCCGAGCGGCGCAGGTAGATCACCGAGCCGCAGACCAGGATGAAGGCGGCGAGCGTGCCGATGCTGACCATCTCGCCGAGGATCCCGATCGGCACCAGCGCCGCCACGATCGCCACCGCCGCGCCGATCAGGATCTGGCTGCGATAGGGCGTCTGGTAGGTCGGGTGCACGTGGGCGAACAGGCGCGGCAGAAGCCCGTCGTTGGCCATGGTGTAGAAGATCCGGCTCTGGCCGTAGAGCAGCACCAGGATCACGGTGGTGAGCCCGGTGAGCGCCCCGAGCTTGATCAGCGCCGAGAACCAGGCGATGCCGATCACGTCGACGCCCTTGGCGATCGGGTCGGGGACGTTGAGGTCCTTGTAGGGCACCACGCCGGTGAGCACCGCGGCGACCAGCACGTAGAGCACCGTGCAGATCGCGAGCGAGCCGAGGATGCCGATCGGCATGTCGCGCTGGGGCGATTTCGCCTCCTGCGCGGCGGTGGAGACCGCGTCGAAGCCGATGAAGGCGAAGAACACCACGCCCGCGCCGCGCAGCACGCCGCTCCACCCGAAATGGCCGAAGCTGCCGTCGTTGTCGGGAATGAACGGGGTCCAGTTGGCCTGCTTGATGTAGCCGTAGCCGAGCACGATGAAGGCCAGCACCACGGTGAGCTTCACCGCCACCATGACGTTGTTGAGCCGGGCCGATTCCTTGGTGCCGCGCACCAGCATCAGCGTGAGCAGCCCGACGATCAGCACCGCCGGCAGGTTCATCAGCGCGGTGGCGTCCGACCCGTCGGCGAGCTTCACCGCGGTGCCGGGCGCGGCGGTGAAGCGGGGCGGGATGACGAGCCCGACATCCTTGAGCAGGCTGACGACGTAGCCGGACCAGCCCACCGCCACGGTGGCCGCGCCCATGGCGTATTCGAGGATCAGGTCCCAGCCGATGATCCAGGCGAAGAACTCGCCCAGCGTCGCGTAGGTGTAGGTGTAGCTCGATCCCGCCACGGGGATGAGCGCGGCCATCTCGGCGTAGCACAGGCCGACGAAGGCGCAGGCGATGCCGCCGGCGACGAAGGACAGCATGATCCCCGGCCCGGCATATTGCGCGGCCGCCGTGCCGGTGAGCACGAAGATGCCCGCGCCGATCACCGCGCCGATGCCCATCGCGATGATCGAGAACAGGCCGAGCGATTTCGAGAGCTGATGCCCGTCGCTCTCGCCCCCGGCGAGGATGTCTTCGACGGTCTTGCGCCCCGTCAGGCCGGAGGGTTGATCCGTGTCAGCCATGGTCGCTCCGATCCGCGCGGCGGCATCCGGCACCATGTCGGGCGGCTCTCGGGGATGCCAGCCGGCGACGCGACTGATCCCCCGGTTTCGCTCGGCCCCCGGTGACGTTCGGCCCGCCCCCGCCCGGCAAGGAGCGTGCCGTCCCGGCGGCGCCTCGGCCGGGCTGTCGAGTTCGTGAGCCCGCCGGCCGGGTTTTACCGGTATCCGGGCCCCGCGCACGGCACGGCGATGCGTGCTAGACCGGTTTTCGGCGGGGGAACGCGGGTTTGTCGGTCGTACAACGGCACAACACGAAGATCGCCGGGGCCGGCGAGACCGCGATGGTCTTCGCCCACGGCTTCGGCTGCGATCAGAACATGTGGCGCTTCGTGGCGCCCGCCTTCGAGGATCGCTACCGGACGGTGCTGTTCGACCATGTCGGCGCCGGCGGCTCGGACCTGTCGGCCTACGACCCGGCGCGGTACGCCACGCTCGACGGCTACGCCGACGACGTGGTCGCGCTCGCCCGCGCCCTCGGCGTGCGGCGCGGCGTCTTCGTCGGCCACTCGGTCAGCGCCATGGTCGGCATCCTCGCCGCGAAGGCGGCGCCCGAGCTGTTCGACACCCTCGTCCTGGTCTGCCCCTCGCCGCGCTACGTCGACGACGCGGAGGACGGCTACGTCGGCGGCTTCACCGCGGCGCAGGTGGAGGAACTGCTCAACTTCCTCGACAGCAACCACATGGGCTGGTCCCAGGCGATGGCCCCGACGATCATGGGCAACGCCGACCGCCCCGAGCTCGGCGCGGAATTGACCAACAGCTTCTGCCGCACTGATCCGGACATCGCCAAGCGCTTCGCCCGGACCACGTTCCTGTCCGACAACCGCGCCGACCTCGAGAACGTCGCCGCCCGCTGCCTGGTGATCCAGTGCGCGGAGGACGTGATCGCCCCCCGGGAGGTCGGCGAGTACGTCCACCGCAACCTGCCGGGCAGCGCGCTCGTCCTGCTCGACGCGACCGGGCATTGCCCGAACCTCAGCGCGCCCGAGGCGACGGTCGCGGCGATCGAGGCGTTCCTCCGAGGGTGATGACGTGGACGAGGCGACGCCCACCTCCGGGGTGCAGGAGGCCGACGACCTCGCCGACCTGTTCGAGAACGCGCCCTGCGGCTACGCCTCGGCCCTGCCGAGCGGGCGCCTGTCGAAGGTCAACCGGACGCTGGCGACCTGGACCGGATACCCGGCCGGCCACCTCGTCGGGCGCCGCTTCCTCGACCTGCTGACCATCGCCGGCAAGATCTACTACGAGACCCATTTCGCGCCGCTGCTGCGGATGCAGGGCTTCTTCAACGAGGTCGCCCTCGACCTCGTGCGCGCGGACGGCCAGACGCTGCCGGTGCTGGTCAACGCGGTGGTCCGCCGGGACGAGGCGGGCGAGATCCGCTTCATCCGGATCACCGTGTTCAACGCCTCCGACCGCCGGCGCTACGAGCGCGACCTGCTCGCGGCGCGGCGCGCCGCCGACGAGGCCACCGCCGCGCTGCGGGAGCTCAACCTCACCCTGGAGACGCGGGTCGCCGAGCGGACGGCCCAGCGCGACCGGGCCTGGCGGCTGTCGCAGGAATTGCTGATCGTGGCGCTGCCGGACGGCACCCTGGAGAGCGTCAACCCGACCTGGGCCGAGCTGCTGGGCTGGCGCGACGACGAGCTGATCGGCCGGTCGTTTGCCGCCTACACCCACCCGGACGACCTCGCCGCGACCCTGGCGGCCTTCGCCGCCATCCTGGAGCGGCCGCTCACGGTTCCGTACGAGTACCGCTTCCGCCACAAGGACGGCTCGTACCGGTCGTTCGCCTGGACCGCCGCGTTCGAGGACGGCCGCGTCTACGCCTCGGGGCGCGACACCACGCTCGAGCGGGAGCAGGCCGACGCCCTGCGCCAGTCGCAGAAGATGGAGGCGGTGGGCCAGCTCACCGGCGGCCTCGCGCACGACTTCAACAACCTGCTCGCGGGCATCGCCGGGTCGCTGGAGATGATGCAGACCCGGATGCGGCAGGGCCGGGTCGAGGACGTCGCGCGCTACATGGCCGCCGCCCAGGGCGCCGC
>NZ_VRUV01000173.1:0-8413 GCF_008039455.1 Methylobacterium sp. WL116 | reverse complement strand
GCCCGCGGCCTGCCGGGCGCGCAGGGCCGGCAGATCGACGGCGTCGAGCGCGCGGGCGAGCGCCTGCGGATAGTCGCCGCTGTCGAAGTGCTTGTTCGTGATGTTGTCGAAAGGCATCTGCTCGGGCCGCACGAGGTTCTTCGCGCGCACCACCCACGGCTCGATGCCGGCTTCGCGGGCCACCGCGTCAAGCACGAGTTCCAGCGCGAAGCAGACGCCGGTGCGCGCCACCCCGCGATAGGGCAGGATCGGGCACTTGTTCGTCGCCACCGACCACGTGCGGCAGCGGTAGCTCGGGAAGTCGTAGGGGCCGGGCAGGATGCTCGCGACCTGCGCCGCCTCCAGGCAGGCCGAGAACGGATAGGCGGAGTACGCGCCGGAATCGACGGTGGCCTCGCAGTCGATGCCGCGAAGCGTTCCGTCGCGGTCGGCATAGGCGGTGATGCGGTAATGGTGCTCGCGGCAATTGGCGTTGGCGGTGAGGTGCTCGCGCCGGTCCTCCAGCCAGCGCACAGGATGGCCGCAGCGCAAGGCGAGCCATGCGAGGCAGATCTCCTCCGCGAGTAGAATGCCCTTGTAGCCGAAGCCGCCGCCGACATCGGGCGCGACGATGCGGATGCGGCCCTGCTCGATCCCGAGGCACTCGCTGAGGCCGTTGCGCACGATGTGCGGCATCTGGCTGGCGGAGTGGACGACGAGCTGGTCCATGCGATGATCGAGATGCACCACGGCGCCGCGCCCCTCGAGCGGAGCCATGCACTGGCGGGCGGTGGAGATCGTGCGCGAGACTTGGATCGGCGCATCGAGCGCAGCGGCGAAGTTCACGTCGACCTGCGTCTCCAGGAAGACGTTGTCGCCCCAGTGCTCGTGGACGAGCGCCGAAGCCGGTTCGCGGGCGGCGAGCATGTCATGGACGGCCGGAAGCTCCTCCAGGTCGAGGACGACCGAGGCGGCGATGTCCTCGGCCTCGGCCCGCGTCGGCGCGACGCAGAACGCCAGCAGCTCGCCGACTTGCCGCACCTTGCCCGTGGCCAGCACCGGCTGCTCCGAGACCTTGAAGCCCGGCAGCCCCGAGACCGCGCGGATCGGCTGCACGCCGTCGAGATCGGCCGCGGTGAACACCCGGTCGCGATAGCCCTCCGGCACGTGGATCGCCCGGATGCGGGCATGCGCCAGGGGGCTTCGTACGAAGGCCACGTCCTGCATCTTCGGCATGCGGATGTCGCCGACATACTGGCCACGCCCGCGCATCAGGCGGTCGTCCTCCTTGCGCGGCAGGCGGGCGCCGACGCCCTCACCGAGGATCGGGCGCGCCGTCACGCCGCGATTGCCTGCGGCAGGATCGGTGAATCCGCCTCGAAGCGCTTGCCCGCGCGCAGGCAGAAGGCCGGCTGGAGCAAGCGCTGTGCGATGACCTGCGTGTCCTCGTTGTCGCGCAGGAGAAAGCGGCCGCGATGGTCGTGGAGCACCGACACGTCGGCGGCGAATCCCGGTGTCAGCGCGCCGATCCGGTCGGACAGGCCCAGCATCTCCGCCGGGTGCGAGGTCACCATCGGCACGACCTGCTCCAGGGAGAGGCCGAGCGCCATCATTGAGCTCATCGCTTGGGTCAGGCTGAAGCGCGCCTGACCGAGGAAGGGATGGTTCTCGTCGTCGTGGTGCTCGTCGGGGGTGCCGGCGGGCTTCGGCACCTCGGTGTTGTAGCCGTGCATGTCGGCACCGAGGGTGTAGGGCATCACGCCCGCCGGCAGGGAGGCGCGGGCGACCCGGTAGGAGAAGTGGCTGCCGTGGCCGACGTCGACCCGCAGGCCCGCATCCATTGCCGCACGGATGATCGGGTGGACGACGCCGTCCTCGTTGATGAAGCCGCCCGGATGCCGGGTGAAGGGGTGGGCGAGAAAGTCGCCGGGGCGCAGCAGCGGGATCACCCGCTCCATGATGGTATTGGCATCCTCGCCATTGGAGCCGCTCTCGGGCAGGCCCCAGAGCTGACCGAAATGCACGTAGAGCGGCAGGTCGGAGCGGCGGCTGATCTCGGCGGCCATCTCCATGACCTTGATGCCCCAGCGGGCGAACCCCCCGATCTCCGCATGGCCCTTGATGCCGCGCACGAGGTCGCGGTTCTCGGTGGCCGACTTGACCGTCGCCTCGATGTCGACGCCGTCGGGGCTGTAGAGGTTCGGGTAGAAGTGCCCTTCGAGGCCGCCCACGAGGTAGGCGGAGAGGAAGGCGTAGACCCGCGTCTCGGCTTTCTCCGCGACGAAGTGGCGGAAGCCCGGCAGTGTCATGCAGGAGGGGCCGCCCTGATCGATCACCGTGGTCACGCCGGAGCGCACGCCGACCATGTCGGGCGGCAAACCGAAGCGGCCGGTGACGTACTGGTAGACGTGGCCGTGGGTGTCGATCATGCCCGGCAGCACCAACTTGCCGGAGACGTCGATCACCTCGGTCGCTGCCGACGGGACGACGGACTCGGCGACCGCCGCGATGCGCCCGTCTCGGATCGCCACGTCTCGGATGCCGTCGATGCCGGAGACCGGGCAGATCACGCGTCCGCCGCGCAGGAGCAGATCGAAACGGGGATCGTCCATGGGACTGCCTTATCGTCGGAGCGCCGGTCAGGCCGACGCTCTGGTGTATCGAAAAGCGAAGTGTGCTTCGTAATTGTCGGTATGCAGTCCGCGTGCCAGACTGGTTCGGAGGATGGATTGCGATGGACGACAGGATTGCCGACGACAGGGCCGGCGACCGCGAGGAGACGGATGCCGCGGCGGCCGCCGCACGCACCTGGCCGCTGACCGAGCGCCCCGGCTTCCTCGCGCGGCGCCTCCACCAGATCCACGTAAGCCTGTTTTCCGAGCGCTGCGCTGCGTTTCGGATCACACCGCTGCAATACAGCCTGCTGTCGCTTCTGCGGGACCTCGAGGAGGCCGACCAGACGACGCTGGCCAACGCCGTTGCGCTTGACCGCACGACCACGACGGGCGCGTTGAAGCGGCTCGCCACCCGCGGGCTGGTCAGCCGGTCGACCTCCTTGGCGGATCGCCGGGCGCAGGTCTGTCGCATCACCGCGGAGGGCAAAGCGCTCCACGCGGCGATGGAGCACGCCGCCCACGAGGCCCATGCCCTGACGATCTCGGCGCTCGCCCCTAAGGATCAGGACCTTCTGGTCGGACTCCTGAGGCGCGCCGTGGCGGGCCACGATCATCGGCGCGGCCACCTCGATCTTGGGTAGTCCAGGCCGGCCGATCGCCGGCCCGACAGGCGCGGCCGGTAAACTCCCATGATCGTCACGGCCAGCGCGCGGGCACGCGGGACGAGGCTCTCCACCTCCCGGTACTCCTCCGGGGAATGGGCCCGGCCGCCGACGGGGCCGACCGCACAGTGAGTCGGGCAGCCGACGCTGGCGGTGAAATCGGAATCGGCGCAGCCGCCCGTGAACGCGCCCGAGACCGTCGCGCCGTAGCGCGCGCTCGCTCCGGCATAGGCCTCGAACAGGGCGCGCGAGGCCGCATCCTGCAGCGGCAGGAATTCCCCCCGGATCGTCAAAGCGGCCGAGGTGCCGGGAAGCATGGCCTCGGTTACGATCGCCGCGATGCGTGCCATGGCTGCTTCGCGATCCTCCGGGCGGACGTAGCGCAGGTCGATCGCGCAGGTGGCGAGCGGCGCGACCGTGTTGACCGACTGGCCGCCCGAGACGAGGCCGACGTTCACGGTGGTGCCGCGTTCGAGGTCGGTGATCGCATGCAGCGCGATCGTCTTGTGGGCGAGTTCGCCGATGGCGCTGGTCCCGTCCGCGGGGTTGGCGCCGGAATGGGCAGCCTTGCCATGCACCGTCGACGCCATGAACACGCCGCCCTTGCGGCCCGTCACCACATCGCCCGACGGGCGCCCCGGCTCCGAATTCAGAACCGCGCGCGCCGCGCGTCGTCTCCTCGATGATCGGGCGGCAGGCCGGCGACGCGGTCTCCTCGTCGCTGGTGAACAGGCCGACGAGCGGGGACGGTGCCCCGCCCACCCGTTGGAAGGCGGCGAGGCGGAAGGCGTTCATCACGAGCCAGGCCTTCATGTCGGCGACGCCCGGGCCGTAGGCGCGACCATCCGAGACCCGGAACGGCCGCCGCGCGGCCTCGCCGGTCGAGAACACCGTGTCGCGGTGCCCCATCAGCACCGCCGGCCGATAGGCGGCTCCGCGCCCGGCCACGTGGGCCTTCAGCGCATCGCCGTATCCTGCGATCGGGATCGTGGCGACGGACACACCATGCTCGGCGAGAACCCACCGATCCGGGCAGCGACGGCATCGACGCCGGCCTCCTCGTAGGAATTGGAATCGATGTTCACGAGAACCGCGAGCAGGGCCAGCATCGCGGCCTCCCGTGCTTCGAGCCAGCGGACCGTGTCGGCGCCTCTGTCGGACAGCGCAACTCCCATCGGGCTGCCCCGGCACTTGGGACGGATGGATCCGCCGCCGGCCGCGCCTTCGTTCCTTCCGCCGCGTCAGTCCCGGTACGCCGGCTCCTCGCGATCCAGGATTCTCCGGATCGCGGACAGGGGCAGGCGGGCGGATTCGGGATCGCCGGCGCGCATCTGGCGGGCCGTGGCTTCGGCGATCGCGGGATCCACGGGGATGACCTGGCGCCCGGTCGAGAGCGCCAGGGTCTGCACCTCGGCAGCCCGCTCGAGATCGTAGAGGTCGTCCCAGGCTTCCGCGATGGTCGGCCCCAGGACCATCACCCCGTGATGCTTCATGAAGAGGCAACCGAACCTTGATCTTGCTTCCGGAAGAAGACGTTCCGTCAGCGATTCGAGCCGGTCGCTTCGTGTCCGGCGAAGGCTCCCCGCAAGTGGATCGCTATCGAGCGCGATGGCCTTGCCGTCAGCCTTCGAGCTCGGTCGCCATCGAGCTTAGACGGGCTTACCAACATGATCCTGGGA
The DNA here is from genome assembly GCF_008039455.1 of Methylobacterium sp. WL116. Lineage (NCBI taxonomy): Bacteria > Pseudomonadati > Pseudomonadota > Alphaproteobacteria > Hyphomicrobiales > Methylobacteriaceae > Methylobacterium > Methylobacterium sp. WL116. Next base: position 3,478 of record NZ_VRUV01000173.1, on the reverse strand, counting down.
CATGCGGCCCACATGAGCCGCCACTGTCACGTCCCAGGGCGCCGGGGTTCGAAAGATTTCGCCGAGGAAGGTCAGGAACGCCTTCACGTTTGGATTGCCCCGGCGGCTCTCCGGCCACAGGGCGATCATTGCGTGGCGGTCCACGGAATACTCATGCAGGATCGGGATGAGTTCGCCGCGTTCGACCAAGGGAGCCGCCAGATAGGTCGGCGAGATGCCGATGCCGCCACCCGCGACGAGAGCGGATGCAACGGCGTCGCTGTTGTCGGTGACGATGCCGGCGTTGGGTACGATCTCCAGGATGCGATCCCCGACTCGAAAAGGCCAGCGTAGCGCTTGGCCAGTGCTTTGAAAGCGGAAGTTCACGCAGTCGTGGTCCACGAGTTCGTCCGGATGCCGTGGGGTTCCGCGCCGGACCAGATAGGCCGGGGATGCGAATGCGCAGACACGGTGTGGCGCCAGCGTTCGAGCGATCAGTCGACTGTCTCCGAGATCCCCGACGCGGATGGCGACGTCGATGCCGTCCGCGATCAGGTCGGCAAAGCCATCGCCGAGGCGCAGGTCCACCATCAGCTTCGGGTAGCGCTCACGGAAACGGGGCAGTGCCGGAGCAATCAGGTGCAGGCCTACCGGCAACGGCGCCGTGACCTTCAGGGTCCCGGCTGGTTCCGAGCGGGCCGCCACCGCCATCTGCTCGATCTCCTCGGCATCGCGTAGCAGGCGAAGCGCCCGCTCGTGCAGGTCGCGTCCTTCCGAAGTGAGCGTGAGCGACCGGGTGGTTCGGTGGAAGAGGCGCAGACCAAGATGCTGCTCTAGGCGCTGGACGCTTTTGCTCACCGCGGAGGGCGAGATCGAGAGCGCGCGCGCTGCCGCGGTATAGCTCCCCAGCGAGCCGGCACGAGCGAATGCGATGAGGCCGGTGAGCCGGTCGAGCCCAATTTGTGCCGTCATGGCGTAACTGAACCGCCACGCGGCAGAATTATCAAGCCCAAAGCGAAGATCTAGGTTTTGGTCCCCGGCGATCGACGCCCCGAGCACGAGGATCAGGACCATGAACGACATCAGCTCGCTTGCGGCTTCCACCCTTCAAGATCGCACCGTCGTCATCTTCGGTGGCACCTCCGGCATCGGTTTGGCCTCCGCGATCCAGGCCAAGGCCGCGGGCGCCAAGGTCATCGTCGTCGGGTTCAACCCTGAGGGCGCGGAGCGGGTCGCGACGGAGAACGGCTTCAATGGCTGGCGTGCGGCCGACGTGACCAAGCCCGAGACCATCGCACAGGCCCTCGCGGACATCCCGCACGTGGACCACCTCGTCCTCCTCGCCGGCACCTTCGTCGCCGGCAAGGTCCTGGATGCCGAGGTCGAGTACCTGAAGCGCGCCTTCGACGAGCGGATCTGGGCGGCCGTCCATACCCTACGGACGCTCGGTGAACGCCTCGCTTCCGATGGCTCCGTGACCTTCATCTCGGGAGCGCTGGCGGATCGCCCGAGCGCCCAGGGAACGGCAGTGCTCGCCGCCGCCTCGGCCGCGATGGAGGCTTTTGCCCGGGGTCTGGCGCTGGAACTCGCGCCGATACGCGTGAATACGCTCTCACCCGGCACCACGGACACGCCGCTTCTCTCCCGTACGCTGGGCACGCATCGCGACGCCTACGTCGCCGCCCTCACCGAGAAGCTCCCCCAGCGTCGTCTCGGCACGGCGGAGGAGGCTGGTGCAGCGGTCGTCTTCCTCATGAGCAACGGCTTCATGAACGGCGAGACCCTCCACATCGACGGCGGCGCACGGCTGGTCTGACCGCCCGGCCAAACCTCGCCGAAGTCTACCTGCCGAAAGTCGTTGCCCGAACGAAGGTCCGCTTCATGGCTTGGGTTCCCCGAAGCGGATCAACCCCCAATCCTTTCGACCTGGACGTAGGTCATCCTCCACCAAGCTACCGAGAAGCGGACCTCCCCAGGGTCCGGAAGGGTCGAGAGCGGAACGTCCGAGGCGGCTAGGTTTCCGCAAGTCTACTCTTGGAACGCAGACCCGAGAAACTGGACGTGAGCGCGGAATGCGACGCATGTCGGCTATTCGCCCATTCCGATCGGTCGTGAACGCCGGAGGGCATCCGACCGCCGATGCCCTGGGGGCGCGGCGGTCCGCGCGGCACGAAAGAACGGAGGGCCGGCGCCACGCCGACCCGGCGGCTTGATCCCTGAACCTAGCGCCTGACCTTGCCGCGGTTCGCGATCGGTTGCCGGACAGCCGCTAGGCAGCCTCGCGCGCAAGGGTGGGCAGGTCCGCCCCGGCCTCGATCTCGGCCGCCGAGGGAAGACTTACGAGGCCGAGCAAGTGCAGGAAGGCGGTGAAGGCACTGTTGCGGCCGATGCTGCAGGCGGCGGTCACTCTGTCGCCGGTGACGTAATAGGCGATGAAGTCGAGGGCGGAGGGGTCGCCCTGAACGATGATCCGGTTGAAACCTTTGGCGTATCCACCGTAATCGAGCCGCTTGTCGCCCTGGTTGCTCCAGAAGAATGGAGCACCTGCGAACACGCCGCTTCGGTCGAGGATGGCATGGGCCACATGGGTGCCGTGCTGCTGCGCGAGACGCCAATGCTCGATCCGTGCGGTCTCGCCGCTCGCCCTCTCCGGGAAAGCGGAGATATCGCCTGCGATCCAGACGCCGTCCGCGAGCTTGAGGTCCCCGCCGACCTCGAGACCGCCGCCCTCGCCGGGGTCGACGTCCGCGATCAGGCTGCTTTCCGGATCTGCACCTGCGCCGACGAGAACGATGTCGGCCGGGAGGCGCCGTCCGTCCTTCGTCTCGACAGCTTCGACACGACTGATGCCAGTGATCCTGACGACGGAGCCGGTCTCGAACGTGACGCCGTTGTCGGCATGGTACTGCTTCAGCGCTGCGCCCACCGCCTCGCCGAAGCGCTTGGCGAAGGGCACCTCCTCGCGCGCCAGCACGGTTACGGACAGCCGGCGGCGACGATACTGACGATGCCCCATTTGCGCCGAGCTACGCCTTCCGAACGCGCCGCATGAGCGGCGATGGCGGATGAGGCGTAGATGCCGACGCTGCATACCACTGCGGCCAACAGCAACAGTTGCTCGTCGTGGAAGTCTCGAACGCAAGTCACGATCTAATGCATGTCGACTTCACTGGTGATATCAGAGTCGGAAGTGTCCGGTGATCAGAGGTGGCCATCGCACCTGGCTGCGATGGCTTTACTCGCGCCTTTTTATGGTTGCGCCTTTGGGTGTGGACCGAGCAGAGTTTTGCCGTGTCGGATCAGGAGCTCGACTTCCGCTAGGGCTCGCACGGAGATGTCTTTCAGGTCGTCGGTGGAGCGACCAAAGCTCGGGTGCATCTGCAACGAAGACGTCCAAAATCTTTCGATGCCCGATCGTAATATCTCCCGTCGAGCGCGTAGGCCTTGTGCAGCAAGCGAACCGGCACTGCGTTGGTGGATCCGTTTTCCTGATCGGCAT
>NZ_VRUV01000172.1:0-8427 GCF_008039455.1 Methylobacterium sp. WL116 | reverse complement strand
GGGCTGGCCGTCGCGGGGCGTGATGCCCTGCGAGCGCAGCTGTTGGTTCTGCTCGTTGATCTGGATCGGGTCCACGCGACGCTGCGGCGCGCCCGGCAGCGTGATCGACGGACCGGCGACCGATTGCGCGGCAGCGGAGGGCGGGCACAGCAGCTGGCAGATCGGCACGTTGTCGGCGGTCGAGGAGCATCGCGCGACGGCGGTTCCCTGGACACAGGTGCAGCTGCACAGGGCGAGCGCCGGGACGGGCGCGATCGTGATGGCAAGCGCGAGGATGACGGTTCGCATGTCGCTGGTCCTGGGTGGCGCCGCCGGAGCCTAGAGCATCATTTCGCCCGAGGCGCCATCATCCGCCATCCGCGCGGCCGACGGGGATCGGAGCCCGAGGATCGCACGGACCGACGCGGCGCCGGCATCTCGTGGAGCGATCCGCGACGCCGGTCGCCGAGGCGCTTCCGAGGATCGAACGCCTGCTGGGTCCGACGACCCGCCCCGAGCCGTCGTGACGATTGGTGGGCGGTGACGGGCTCGAACCGCCGACCCTCTCCGTGTAAAGGAGACGCTCTACCAACTGAGCTAACCGCCCGCGCCCGCGTGGTACGGCATGCCGCGGCACCGAGGCAAGGCCGAGGCGCGCGGCGCCCCCCTACGCGCCGGCCAGGAGCTGCGCCAAGGCCGGGGACAGGCCGGCGCTGTCGATCGCCGGGCGGTCGGGCGGCGTGGGGCCGGGTCGGGCCGCGGCGGCGAGGACCGCGCGGGTGCCGGCCTCCACCGAGCACAGGACCCGTACCGGAACCGCGGGCTGGATGCGCTCGGCGAGGCCCGCCAGGCCGGCGCCGCCGAGGATCACCGTGTTGGCCCCGTCCTCGTCGGCGCAGGCGCGGCAGGCGGCGATCAGGTCGGCCAGGGCCGCGTCCGGGTCGCGGTGGATCTCGCCGCCGGTGGCGTTCGTCGTGCGGAGGCCGGCGAGCCGGTCCGACAGGCCGAGGAGCGCGACGAACTCGCTCAGCATCGGCCGCCACGCCGTCCCCCCGGTGACGATGGCGAAGCGCCCGGCCGAGGCCGCCTCGCGGCAGGCGGCCTCGGCCATGCCGACGACCGGGACGGGGGCGATCTCGCGCAGCGCCAGCAGGCCGGGATCGCCGAAGCAGGCGAGGTAGACCGCATCGCATCCGGCCCCGTGCTCGGCGAAGGCGTCGAGCGCGGCGTGGCCGGCGATCGCCGCGGCGCTCCGGCTGGCGATGTAGCGGGCCCCGAAGCGGCCTGTCGCCGGCACGATCGTGGCGGCGGCCCCCGCGATCCGGCGGACATGCGCGGCGACGCGTTCGGTCACGGCCTCGGTGGTGTTGGGATTGATCACCAGGATGCGCATGGGCGGCCTTTCGCGGGGGACCATGCAAGCGAAAGGCCCCGGAGCGGTGCTCCGGGGCCTCGTCGTTCATGCTCGGGCGGTCAGTGGGCGACGAAGGCGGCGCCGTCCTCGGCCGTCTTCTTGACCGGGATCACTTCCTCCCAGGCGATCGCCTCGGGCTGGCGCACCAGGGCGTGCTTGAGGACCTGATCCATCATCGCGACGGGGATGATCTCCATCCCGTTCTTCACGCTGTCGGGCACCTCGGCGATGTCCTTGGCGTTCTCCTCGGGGATCAGCACCGTCTTGATGCCGCCGCGGAGCGCGGCGAGCAGCTTCTCCTTCAAGCCGCCGATCGGCAGCACCCGCCCGCGGAGCGTGACCTCGCCGGTCATGGCGATGTCGCGGCGCACCGGGATGCCGGTGAAGGTCGAGACGATCGCGGTCGCCATGGCGATGCCGGCCGAGGGCCCGTCCTTCGGGGTCGCCCCCTCCGGCACGTGGACGTGGATGTCCCGACGCTCGAACAGCGGCGGCTCGATGCCGAAGTCGAGCGCCCGCGAGCGGACGTAGCTCGCCGCCGCCGAGATCGACTCCTTCATCACGTCCTTCAGGTTGCCCGTGACCGTCATCTTGCCCTTGCCCGGCATCATGACGCCCTCGATCGTCAGCAGCTCGCCGCCGACCTCGGTCCAGGCCAGCCCGGTGACCACGCCGACCTGGTCGTCGGCATCGATCTCGCCGTAGCGGAACTTCGGCGGGCCGAGGAAGACCTGCAGGCGCTCGACGTCGATCTCGACGCTCTTCACCTTGGTGATGAGGATCTCCTTCACCGCCTTGCGGATCAGGTTCGACAGCTCGCGCTCGAGGTTGCGCACGCCCGCCTCCCGCGTGTAGCGGCGGACGAGCATCAGCAGGGCCTCGTCGTCGATCGACCATTCCTTGCTGTCCAGGCCGTGCTTCTTCAGCGCGTTCTGGATCAGGTGCTTGCGCGCGATCTCGACCTTCTCCTCCTCGGTGTACCCGGCGATGCGGATCACCTCCATGCGGTCCATCAGGGGCCCAGGGATGTTGAGGGTGTTGGCGGTCGTCACGAACATCACGTTCGACAGGTCGTAGTCGACCTCGAGGTAATGGTCGTTGAAGGTCGCGTTCTGCTCGGGGTCGAGAACCTCCAGCAGGGCGGCAGAGGGGTCACCGCGGAAATCCATGCCCATCTTGTCGATCTCGTCGAGCAGGATGAGTGGGTTCGAGGTCTTGGCCTTGCGCATCGACTGGACGATCTTGCCGGGCATCGAGCCGATGTAGGTCCGGCGGTGGCCGCGGATCTCGGCCTCGTCACGCACGCCGCCGAGCGACATCCGCACGAACTCGCGACCCGTCGCCTTGGCGATCGACTTGCCGAGCGAAGTCTTGCCGACGCCGGGGGGCCCGACGAGGCAGAGGATCGGCCCGGTGAGCTTGTTGGCCCGCTGCTGCACGGCGAGGTACTCGACGATCCGCTCCTTGACCTTCTCCAGGCCGAAATGGTCGCCGTCGAGCAGGACCTGGGCGCCGAGGAGATCCTTCTTGATCTTCGAGCGCTTGTTCCACGGGATGCCGAGCATCCAGTCGAGGTAGTTGCGCACCACCGTCGCCTCGGCCGACATCGGCGACATCTGGCGCAGCTTCTTCAGCTCGGCCGACGCCTTCTCGCGGGCTTCCTTGGTGAACTTGGTCTTCTCGATCTTGTCCTCGAGCTCGGCCAGCTCGTCGCGGCCGTCCTCGTCGCCGAGCTCCTTCTGGATCGCCTTCATCTGCTCGTTGAGGTAGTACTCGCGCTGGGTCTTCTCCATCTGCCGCTTGACGCGGGTACGGATGCGCTTCTCCACCTGCAGCACAGAGATCTCGCTCTCCATCAGCGACAGCACGCGCTCCAGGCGCGCGGCCACCGTCGGCGTCTCCAGGATCGCCTGCTTGTCGGCGATCTTGACGAGAAGGTGCGAGCCGATCGTGTCGGCGAGCTTCGAGGGCTCCTCGATCTGCGTGACCGCGGAGACGACCTCGGGCGAGATCTTCTTGTTGAGCTTGACGTAGTTCTCGAACTCCGAGAGCACCGAGCGCGCGAGCGCCTCGGCCTCGACCTTGTCGCCGAGCTCGTCGACCAGGGCCTCGGCCTCGGCCTCGTAATACTCGTCCGAGCGGGTGAAGCCGGTGATCTTGGCACGGCCGCCGCCCTCGACCAGCACCTTCACGGTGCCATCGGGCAGCTTCAGGAGCTGCAGCACGGAGGCGAGCGTCCCGATCGTGTAGATCGCGTCGGTGGCCGGGTCGTCGTCGCCGGCGTTGATCTGGGTGGCGAGCAGGATGTGGCGGTCGGTCTTGACCGCCTCCTCGAGCGCGCGGATGGACTTCTCGCGACCCACGAACAAGGGCACGATCATGTGCGGGAAGACGACGATGTCGCGCAACGGCAGGACGGCGTAGGAGCCGGTCGAGCCCGGAACGACCGGCTGGCGGGATTTCGATTGGGTCATCGTTGACTTCCTCATGAGGGACGCCGGGCGGTCGCTCCTCCGATTCGGAGCAAGCTTCCTGCCAGGGGCCGACCGGGCCGCGAGGGTCGGGATAGGTCTGCTGGAGACTTTGCGGCTGGTGGCGCGGTACCGCCCCTCAAGGGAGGCAGCGGCCACTGCGCTGAGCCTCAGGTGGTTTTCCAGGAGCCCCGTTTCAAGGTGCCCACCTGTCGCGGGCCGATCCGTGATCGGCCCGCTCCGTCAAGGACTTAGCGCATGTGCGCCGGCGCACGTCAGGCGCTGACGCTGGCCGGCGCTTCCTTGTTGCGGTCGCCGTGGATGAAGAGCGGGCGCGACTTGCCCTCGACCACCTCGGGGCCGATCACGACCTGCTCCACCGAGTCGAGGCCCGGCAGGTCGTACATCGTGTCGAGGAGGATCGTCTCCAGGATGGAGCGCAGGCCGCGGGCGCCGGTCTTGCGCTCGATCGCCTTGCGGGCGACGAGCGACAGCGCCTCGTCCTGGAACGTCAGGTCGACGTTCTCCATCTCGAACAGCCGCTGGTACTGCTTCACCAGGGCGTTCTTCGGCTCCTGGAGGATCTTCTTGAGGGCGTCCTCGTCGAGGTCCTCGAGCGTCGCCAGCACGGGAAGGCGGCCGACGAACTCGGGGATGAGGCCGAACTTCAGCAGGTCCTCGGGCTCGACCGAGCGGAACACCTCGCCGGTGCGCCGGTCGTCGGGGGCCTGCACGGTCGCGCCGAAGCCGATCGAGGTGCCCTTGCCGCGCGCCGAGATGATCCGCTCGAGCCCGGCGAAGGCGCCGCCGCAGATGAACAGGATGTTGGTCGTGTCGACCTGCAGGAACTCCTGCTGCGGGTGCTTGCGGCCGCCCTGCGGAGGCACGGAGGCGACGGTGCCTTCCATGATCTTCAGGAGCGCCTGCTGCACGCCCTCGCCCGAGACGTCGCGGGTGATCGAGGGGTTGTCGGACTTGCGCGAGATCTTGTCGATCTCGTCGATGTAGACGATGCCGCGCTGCGCCCGCTCGACGTTGTAGTCCGAGGCCTGGAGCAGCTTGAGGATGATGTTCTCGACGTCCTCGCCGACGTAGCCCGCCTCGGTCAGCGTGGTCGCGTCCGCCATGGTGAACGGCACGTCGAGGATGCGGGCCAGCGTCTGCGCGAGCAGCGTCTTGCCCGAGCCCGTCGGCCCGATCAGCATGATGTTGGACTTGGCCAGCTCGACGTCGTTGTGCTTGGTCGCGTGGGCGAGGCGCTTGTAGTGGTTGTGCACCGCGACCGAGAGGACCTTCTTCGCGAAGTCCTGGCCGATGACGTAGTCGTCGAGGACGCGCCGGATCTCCTTCGGCGTGGGCACGCCGTCGCGGCTCTTCACCAGGGAGGATTTCGACTCCTCGCGGATGATGTCCATGCACAGCTCGACGCACTCGTCGCAGATGAACACCGTCGGGCCCGCGATCAGCTTGCGGACCTCGTGCTGGCTCTTGCCGCAAAACGAGCAGTACAGCGTGCTCTTGGAGTCGGTGCCGCCAGTCTTGCTCATATCGGTCTCCGATTCGTGCGTGCGCTGCCAGCCGGGGGCACACGCGCATCGTTTACAAGTAAGGGAATCCGCTTAAAGAAAAAGTCACCTGCGCGTCTTTGCCTGGGGTCCCTCGCGAACCGGTCGCCGCGAACCCCGATGCAAACACGCGGCCGCGGCGGGATCAAGGCCGCGATCGCCACACCCCTCCCCCGGCGACGCCGCGGCCGCCGGGCGAGGGCATGCGGCCTCCTCAGGCGGAGGCCGGCTCGGGCCGCTTCTGGATGACCTCGTCGATCAGGCCGAACTCCTTGGCCGCATCGGCGGTCATGAAGTTGTCGCGCTCCAGCGCCTGGACGATCGAGTCGTAGTCGCGCCCGGTGTGCTTCACGTAGATCTCGTTGAGGCGCTTCTTCAGCGCCTCGATCTCGCGGGCGTGGATCAGGATGTCGGTGGCCTGGCCCTGGAACCCGCCGGACGGCTGGTGGACCATGATGCGGGCGTTGGGCAGAGCAAAGCGGTGGCCCGGCTCGCCGGCGGTGAGGAGCAGCGAGCCCATCGAGGCGGCCTGGCCGACGCAGAGCGTCGTCACCGGGCAGCGGATGAACTGCATCGTGTCGTAGATCGACAGGCCCGAGGTCACCACGCCGCCGGGCGAGTTGATGTAGAAGGAGATCTCCTTCTTCGGGTTCTCGGCCTCGAGGAACAGCAGCTGCGCGACGATCAGCGACGCGCCGTAATCCTCGACCGGTCCGGTGAGGAAGATGATCCGCTCGCGCAGCAGCCGCGAGTAGATGTCGAACGCCCGCTCGCCGCGGCTCGACTGCTCGACCACCATGGGCACGAGCGCGCTGTTATAATAGTCGACCGGATCTCTCATCATGGCCTTTTGGGCTCCAAGGGGCCCGGCCCTCCGCGAATCACGGAGAGGCCGGGCGCGTCAGCGAACGACGGCATTCCTTAACGCCGCCTAACCATATGCCCGCCGCCTCGAGACGAGCGCGGGCTCAGTCGGCCTTCGATTCAGCCGGCGCCGCCTCGGCGGACGTCGAGTCGGCCGACTTGGCGTCGGCCTTCCCGTCGCCGGCGTCGTCGGCTTCCTCGTCGGCGAAGAGCGTCTCCTTCGAGACGGGCTCCTCCACCAGCTTGACCTGGCCGAGGACGTGGTCGACGACCTTCTCCTCGAACAGCGGCGCCCGAAGCTCGGCGAGCGCCTGCGCATTCTTCCGGTAGAAATCCCAGACCTGCTGCTCCTGGCCCGGGAACTGCCGGACCCGGGCGATGAGGGCCTGGTTCACCTCTTCGTCGGAGACCTTGATATCGGCGCTCTCGCCGACCTGCGCAAGCACCAAGCCGAGGCGCACGCGACGCTCGGCGATCTTGCGGTACTCGGCAGTGGCCTTCTCCTCGGTGGTGTCCTCGTCCTCGAAGGTCTTGCCGCGGGCCTTCAGGTCCTGCTCGACCTGGGCCCAGACGCTGGCGAATTCCTGCGCGACGAGCGAGGGCGGCAGGTCGAAGGCGTAGCGGCCGTCGAGCGCGTCGAGGAGCTCCTTCTTGAGCTTGCGGCGCGAGGCCGCCTCGAAGTCGGTGCCGATCGCCTTGGCCACCGCCTCCTTGAGCGCGTCGAGGGAGTCGAGGCCCATGCCCTTGGCGAAGTCGTCGTCGATCTTGGCCTCGCCCGGGGCCTGGATCTTGGTGACGGTCACGTCGAACTCGGCGTCCTTGCCGGCGAGCTGCTCGGCGCCGTAGGCCTCCGGGAAGGTCGCCTTGACGAGGCGCTGCTCGCCGACCTTGGCGCCGACCAGCGCCTCCTCGAAGCCGGGGATGAAGGAGTTCGAGCCGAGCTCGAGATCGATGCCCTCGCCCTTGCCGCCCTCGAACTCGGTGCCGTCGATGCGGCCGACGAAGTCGATGGTGAGGCGGTCGCCGGTCTCGGCGGCCGCGCCGGCGTCGCGCTCGGTGAACGGGCGGCTCTGGCCGGCCATGCGCTCCAGCGCCTCGTTCACTTCGGTGTCCGAGGGGGTGGCGACCAGCTTGGTCAGGCTGACGTCGGAGAGGTCGGCGAGCTCGAAGCTCGGCAGCACCTCGAGGGCGACCTTGAACGAGAGGTCGGCCTTGGCGTCGAGCGCCTTCTCGACCACCGACTGGTCGGAGGGGAACTCGATCTGCGGCTCGAGGGCGAGCTTGAGGCCGTTGTCGGCGACGATCTTCTGGTTCGCCTCGTTGACGGCGTTCTGCACCACGTCGGCCATCACCGAGCGGCCGTAGACCTTGCGCAGGTGCGCCACCGGCACCTTGCCCGGCCGGAAGCCCTTGAGCTGGACCTTGTCCTTCATGCCCGACAGCTCGGTGTTCAGGCGATCCTCGAGCTCGCTCGCGGCGAGGGACACCTGAAACGTGCGCTTCAGCCCCTCGGAGTGTGTCTCGGTCACCTGCATCGTCGTCGCTCTCAAAGTCCGTGTGATCGTATGCGCGAGCATCCGGGTGCGGCCCTTGCTGAGGCCTGGCGGAGTCGCGGGTTCGGTACGGGGAAGCGGGACCGCGCGAGGCGAACGGCATCCGCTGGGCGGAGCCGGCCGCCCGCGTCCGCACAGGGATCGGCCGTTTCCGTTTCCGACGGCGGAGCTGGTGCGGGCGGAGGGGCTCGAACCCCCACGTCTTGCGACACTGGAACCTAAATCCAGCGCGTCTACCAGTTCCGCCACGCCCGCGAGCGCCGATGCCCGGCGCGTGTCCGGCCGCCGGAGGGCGGGTCTATAGCATGCGAGGCACAGGCCGCAGCAAAAAACTTGCGGGTCCGAAACGGTGGCGCCGCGCGGGGGCGGCGGCTACAAGCGGCGGCCCCGGAATCCGCCCCGGATTCCGCGCGCGCCCCGCCGCTCCGAGGTTCCATGCCGACAGCCCGATCCGCGCCGCCGACCGAATCTCGACACGGCGCGTCGCGTCGGGCGCTCTTCCTGGGAAGCGCCGCGTTCCTCCTGCTCCCGCGGGCCGGCCGGGCCCAGGGCAAGCCCGCGGCGCCTGCGCCGGGGGCGCC
>NZ_VRUV01000171.1:0-8442 GCF_008039455.1 Methylobacterium sp. WL116 | reverse complement strand
GCCCGTCCGAAGGCGGCGCGACGGCCGTCCCGGTCCGCGCCTGAGCGCTCCGACCCCGGGACGGGCCGGGCGGATGTGTGATCGAATGTTGCCAGGGCGGGCGCTTACCCTCTAGAGCCGTGGCGACTCCCGAGCCGGCGCCGACCTTGCCGACGGCGCCATCTCCGATCGGGACCGGATTTTCGTCGAGACTGCCGCATGTTCCGCAACGATGTCCCGATCACGCCCGAGCTCGTCCGCCAGCACGGCCTGACGCCGGACGAGTACCAACGGTTCCGCGGGTTGATCGGGCGCGATCCGACGCTGACCGAGCTCGGCATCGTCTCGGCGATGTGGAACGAGCACTGCTCGTACAAGTCGTCGCGCAAGCACCTGCGCGGATTGCCGACGACGGGGCCGTGGGTGATCCAGGGGCCGGGCGAGAACGCCGGCGTCATCGACATCGGCGACGGCCTCGCCTGCGTCTTCAAGATGGAAAGCCACAACCACCCGAGCTTCATCGAGCCCTACCAGGGCGCGGCGACCGGCGTCGGCGGCATCCTGCGCGACGTCTTCACCATGGGGGCGCGCCCGATCGCGGCCCTGAACGCCCTGCGCTTCGGCTCGCCCGACCACCCCCGCACGCGCCACCTCGTCTCGGGCGTGGTCGCCGGCATCGGCGGCTACGGCAACTCCTTCGGGGTGCCGACGGTCGGCGGCGCGGTCGGCTTCCACCCGCGCTACGACGGCAACATCCTGGTCAACGCCATGGCGGTCGGCCTCGCCAAGGCCGACGCGATCTTCTACGCGGCGGCCTCGGGCGTCGGGAACCCGATCGTCTACCTCGGCTCGAAGACCGGGCGCGACGGCATCCACGGCGCCACCATGGCGTCGGCCGAGTTCGACGCCGAGACCGAGTCGAAGCGCCCGACCGTGCAGGTCGGCGACCCCTTCGCCGAGAAGCTCCTGCTCGAGGCCTGCCTCGAGCTGATGCGCTCGGGCGCGGTCATCGCGATCCAGGACATGGGGGCTGCCGGCCTGACCTGCTCGGCCGTCGAGATGGGCGCCAAGGGGGATCTGGGCGTCGAGCTCGACATCGAGAAGGTGCCCGCCCGCGAGGCCGGCATGACCCCTTACGAGATGATGCTGTCGGAGAGCCAGGAGCGCATGCTCATGGTTCTGAAGCCCGGCATGGAGGCCGAGGCCGAGGCGATCTTCGTGAAGTGGGGCCTCGACTTCGCGGTGATCGGCAAGACCACCGACACCCTGCGCTTCGTGGTGAAGTGGCACGGCGACGTCGTCGCCGACCTGCCGATCAAGGAGCTCGGCGACGAGGCGCCGCTCTACGACCGGCCGCACATCGCCAACACGCACCTGCCCGAGATCCAGGCCGCGGACGTCGCGGCGCCGGCCTCCCTGACCGAGGCGCTGAAGCGGCTCGTCGGCTCGCCCGAGCTGTGCTCGAAGCGCTGGGTCTACGAGCAGTACGACCACTTCATCGGCGGCAACACCGTGCAGAAGCCCGGCGGCGACGCCGCGATCGTCCGCGTCGAGGACGGTCCCCGCGGGCTGGCGCTCACCGCCGACGTGACGCCGCGCTATTGCGAGGCCGACCCGGTCGAGGGCGGCCGGCAGGCGGTGGCCGAGGCGTGGCGCAACATCACCGCCGTCGGCGGGCGGCCGCTGGCGATCACCGACAACCTGAACTTCGGCAACCCCGAGAAGCCCGAGGTGATGGGCCAGCTCGTCGGCTGCCTCCAGGGCATCGGCGAGGCCTGCAAGGCGCTCGACTTCCCCGTCGTGTCCGGCAACGTCTCGCTCTACAACGAGACCAACGGCGTCGGCATCCTGCCCACGCCGACCATCGGCGGCGTCGGCGTGCTCGACGACGTCGCGCGCCACGCCACCATCGCCCTGAAGCGCGAGGGCGACGTGCTGGTGCTGGTGGGCGCCGCCGAGGGGTGGCTCGGGCAGTCGATCTACCTGTCGGTGATCGAGGGCCGCGAGGAGGGGGCGCCGCCGCCCGTCGACCTGTCGCTCGAGCGCCGCAACGGCGACTTCGTCCGCGGGCTCATCGCCTCGGGCCAGGTCGACACCGTGCACGACCTCTCCGACGGCGGCCTCGCGGTGGCGTTGGCCGAGATGGCGATGGCGGGCAGCTTCGGCGCGACGCTGCCCGAGGCGCCGGAGGGCATGCCGGCGCACGCCTACCTCTTCGGCGAGGACCAGGCGCGCTACCTCGTCGCTGTGCCGGCCGAGGCCGCGACCGACATCCTCTACGCCGCCTCGGCGCAGGGCATCGACGCGTCGGTGGTCGGCGTGGTCGAGGGCGACGGTTTGACCCTGCCGGGCGGGCAGACCATATCGGTCGCCGAGCTCCGCGACGCCCACGAAGGCTGGCTGCCGGCCTACATGGCGAGCCTTCCGGCGGCCGCCTGACACCCCCGACCCGAGGAACCGACCGATGCCGATGGACGCGCGCGAGATCGAGCGGATGATCGTCGAGGCCCTGCCCGACGCCAAGGTGGAGATCAAGGATCTCGCCGGCGACGGCGACCACTACGCCGCCACGGTGCTGTCGGCGGCGTTCAAGGGCAAGACCCGCGTTGCCCAGCACCAGATGGTCTACGGCGCGCTCCAGGGGCGGATGGGGGGCGTGCTCCACGCCCTTGCGCTGACGACGGGCGTCCCGCAGGATTAGGCCTCCGTTCCACGGTGGTGCCGATGGACCAGCCGAGCCTCTGCGACGACGACATCGTGACCTGGTCCGAGCAGCAGGCGGCGAGCCTGCGCGCCCTGGCGGCTCGGCCCGACCTCTCGAATGCGCGCGCTTGGGAGAACATCGCCGAGGAGGTCGAGGGCTTGCGACGGTCTCAGACGCAGGGCGTCGAGAGTGCCATCCTCCTCGTCCTTGTCCCGAAGTACCTTTCGGCTCCGTCCGCGCAATCGACCCGATCCTGGCGGGTCGAGGTGGTCGCCTACCAGGCGACGGCACGCCGGAACTACAAGCGCTCCATGCGACAGAGGATCGACTGGGAAGACCTCTGGACCACCGCGAAGGCGAACGCCGCCGTGTCGCTCGAGATGTACGGTGACAGCCTCGTCCCTGGGTCGCCGGCGACGATGCCTTTCGATCCGGACGAGATCGTGGCGAAGAGCTTCGATATGGATTGGGCGCTAAAGCGGTTGGCCTCGGCATTGGAAATGCCTGCCGACCATCACTAGATCTGCTGAAACGAACGAGGATCGGAACCCATGAGCGACGTCAACGCAACGATCGAGAACGAGATCAAGTCCCAGGACGTGGTCGTGTTCATGAAGGGCACGCCCACCATGCCGCAATGCGGCTTCTCGGGGCAGGTCGTTCAGATTCTCAACTACCTCGAGGTGCCGTTCAAGGGCGTGAACGTGCTGGCCGACGCCGGCATCCGCGACGGCATCAAGGCCTATTCCAACTGGCCGACCATCCCGCAGATCTACGTGAAGGGCGAGTTCGTTGGCGGCTGCGACATCACCCGCGAGATGTTCCAGTCGGGCGAGTTGCAGACCTTCCTCGCTGAGAAGGGCGTCCCGGTGAAGTCCGCCGCCGCCTGAGCCGGCCTTCGCGGACGGACGACGACGAAGGGCGCCGCGGCGCCCTTTTTCGTGGCCGCATCCGAGAAACGTTCCGCACGGATCCGGCTTGAGCCCGAGAGGGGCAACCGGAGGCGCGCCTCGGGCGCGGCGTCATCATGCACGACGTGATCATCGTGGGCGGCGGGCCGGCGGGGCTCAACGCAGCGCTCATCCTCGGGCGCTGCCGG
The DNA here is from genome assembly GCF_008039455.1 of Methylobacterium sp. WL116. Classification (NCBI taxonomy): domain Bacteria; kingdom Pseudomonadati; phylum Pseudomonadota; class Alphaproteobacteria; order Hyphomicrobiales; family Methylobacteriaceae; genus Methylobacterium; species Methylobacterium sp. WL116. Next base: position 4,660 of record NZ_VRUV01000171.1, on the reverse strand, counting down.
CGCACCGTCCTGCTCCTCGACCACGGCACCCCGCGCAACGCCGCGGCTCGCCTGACCTGGGGCGTCTACACCCGGGATGGCACGCCGCCGGCCGAGCTTCGCGCCCTCGCCCGCGCCGACCTCGAGCGCTACGACACCGTCGCGCTGCGCGAGGCCGAGGTCGTGGAAGCGCGAGCGATCGACGGCGGTTTCGCGATCACGCTCGCGGACGGCAGCCGGGAGACCGCCCGCCGGCTGATCCTCGCCACCGGCCTGCACCAGGACCTGCCCGCGATCCAGGGCTTCGCGCGCTACTGGGGCACCGGCGTCCATTCCTGCCCGTATTGCGACGGCTACGAGGCACGCGACCGGCCGATCGCGGCCTACGCCCACGGCCCCGTCGCGAAGGGGTTCGCCCTGGAGCTGACGGCCTGGAGCGGCAACGTCACGCTCTGCACCGACGGCCATCCGACCGACCTCTCCGAGGACGATCGGGCGCGCCTCGCCCGAAACGGCGTGCGGCTGGTCGAGGCGCCGATCGCCCGCCTGGACGGCGACGAGGCGGGGCCGACGCATCTCGCCTTCGCGGACGGCAGCGCCCTGCCCTGCCGCGCGGTGTTCCTGATGCCGATGGGATGCCTGCCCTCGCAGCTCATCCGGCAGCTGGGCTGCGCCCTGAACGAGGCCGGCGTGGTGCCGACGCGCGATTACGAGAAAACCGACGTGCCGGGGCTCTACGTGGCCGGCGACGCCTCGCGCCGGGTGCAGTTCGCGATCGTCGCCGCCGCCGAGGGCGCCATGGCGGCCTTCGCGGTCAACACCGAGCTCCTGCGCGAGGACACCCGCTGACGTTTCCGAGAGACGCGATTAGCCGTGCATCCGCAGGGTGCATTTCGCGGGGCTGCCGACGACTTGCGAAGCCACGTCGCGCCGGATGCGTAGTCTGGAGATCTGCCGAAAGGCGAAGTCGGCGTGCGATTTCACACCATGGCCGGGGCGCTGCAATGCAATGATGAAAAAATAGTTCCGTTCTCGAAACTTTCGGAACTTGTTCAGGTTGTCCCCGTTACTCACGTGCGGCCGAGGTTTCGTCGGCCGCCGGTGCCGACGCTCCGCTGTCTCTGCAAGGCCGGTCATGCCCGTCTTCGACGCCAAAAACCTCGGGACCCAGTTCGAAGGCCAAGCCTTGCTCGCGGCGATCCTGCACCCGACGCGCATCGCGCAGACTCGCGCCCTCACCCATGGCCGCCAGCGCGCCGAGCGCGCCGCCGCCATGGCGGACCCGATGACGATCGAGCCGCGGTACCCGGTCGGCGCCGGCGTGCTGACCCAGGCGCCGATCGCCTCGACCTGACGGCGTTGCGCGCCGCGTCCTACCAGGGCTGCGGCGTGACGAGGCCCTGACGCGTCACCACGACCCATTCCCGCCCGCGCCGCTCGACGGCTTCGACCCGCCCGACTCCCGGAATCGCGTCGCCGATCGCGACCTCCACCAAGCGGCGGCGGCGATCCTCCAGCATGGCGGTGCCGTCGTACACGTCGCGGACGGCCCAGGACTCGATCACCGCCGGCTTCGGCTTGGCGTCCGGGATGCTCCCGGTCTGGACCGGCTCGGGCTTCGCGACCGGAGCCGGCGGCGCGGCGGACGCGACGGTGCGCTTCTCGGCTTGGGCCGCCGCCGCCGCGAGGCGGGCGCCCTGCTCCTTCTCCGCCTGCTCGATCCGCTCGCCGAGGGCGGCGATCTTCGCCACCAGGGCGGATTCGGTCTTGCCGACCTTCTCGGTCAGCGCGGCGCTGCGGGCCTTCGCCTCGCTGCGCGCGGCGTCCGCAGCGTCCTTGAGGGCCGCGACCGACTTGTCGAGGCGATCGGAAGCGATGGCGAGGCGCGACGCCTCCGAGCGGTTGGCCTCGAGCGCCGCGTTGATCTCGGCCAGGACGACCGCCGTCCCCTGAGGCCGGGGCGTCGCCAGGATCGCGGTGCCGGCGCCGAGCACCGTGCCGACCGCGAGTGCGGCGCCCGCCAGCCCCATCGTCACCGCATCGAACCGGCGGACGGCCCTGGCAGCCGTCGGCACGGGCGCCGCCGCCTTGCTCTCGGCGGGCTTCGCGCCGGAGACCGCGGCCTTCAGCAGGGCCTCCGGCGAGGCGGCCGATTTCTCCACGGCCGAATCGATGATCGTCGTCATGGCCCTCGCCTCCGCGTCCGGCATCTCTGTCGAAAGCTTTGGTTAAGGACGTTTGTTTACCGAAGGGTTACCGCGCCGCGCGTGCCGAGGCGGCGCGGGCCTTCCCCGTCAGGCCGCCAGCCCGCGCTTGCGCAGCAACGGCTCGGTGCTCGGCAGGCGCCCGCGGAAGGCGGTGTAGGCCTCGCGCGGGTCGCGCAGGTTGCCGGCACCGTAGACGTAGGTGCGCAGGCGCGCGGCGGTCGCCGGATCGAAGATGTCGCCGGCCTCGCGGAAGGCGTCGAAGGCGTCCGCATCCAGCACCTCGGACCAGAGATAGCTGTAGTAGCCGGCCGCATAGCCGTCGCCCGAGAAGATGTGGGCGAAGTGCGGCGTGCGGTGGCGCATGTTGATCTCGGCCGGCATCGCGATGCGCTCGAGCGCGTCGGCTTCGAAGGCCCCTACGTCGAGCCCGTTCTCGCCCTCGGCCGAGAGGTGCAGCGTCATGTCGACGATCGCCGACGCGGTGTACTCGACGGTGGCGAAGCCCTGGTTGAAGGTGCGGGCGGCGAGCAGCTTCGTCAGCAGCGCCTCCGGCATCGGCTCGCCGGTGCGGTGGTGGCGGGCATGGGTCCGCAGCACCTCCGGCTGCTCCAGCCAGTGCTCGTAGAGCTGCGACGGCAGCTCGACGAAGTCGCCCGACACGGCGGTGCCGGCGAGCAGCGGGTAGGTCACGTCGGAGAGGAGGCCGTGCAGGGCGTGGCCGAACTCGTGGAAGAGGGTCCGGGCGTCGTCGAAGGACAGCAGGGCCGCCTCCCCGGCGGGCGCCTTCGCGAAGTTCATCACGTTGACGATGATCGGCTTCACGTCGCCGGTGAGCCGTTCCTGCGAGCGGAAGGCGCTCATCCAGGCGCCGCTGCGCTTCGACGGCCGTGCGAAGTAATCGCCGAGGAAGGTGCCGACCTCGGAGCCGTCGGCGTTCGCGACGCGCCAGGCGCGCACGTCCGGGTGGTAGCGCGGAACGTCCTTGAGCTCGGTGAAGCGCAGGCCGAACAGGCGGGAGGCCGTGTCGAACGAAGCCGCGATCACCGAATCGAGCGGCAGGTAGGCCTTGATCTCGCTCTCGTCGAGATCGTGTTCGGCGCGCCGCAGCTTCTCGGCGTAGTGGCGCCAGTCATGGGCCTGGAGGGCGAAGTTGCCGCCCTCGGCCTGGACGATCGCCTGGAGCCGGTCGCGCTCGGCCCCGGCCTGCCTGCGGGCCGGGGTCCAGACCTCGCGCAGCAGGCCCATCGCCGCGTCCGGGGTCGCGGCCATGGTGTCGTCGAGCTTGAAGTGGGCGAAGCTGTCGAAGCCGAGGAGCCTGGCCCGCTCGGCGCGCAAGCTGACGATCTCGCGGATGATGCCGCGGTTGTCGGTGGCCCCGCCGCCCTCGCCGCGGCGGATCCAGGCCTCGTAGGCGCGCTCGCGCAGGTCGCGCCGGGTCGAGCACACCAGGAACGGCTCGATCAGCGAGCGCGACAGGGTGATGGCGTGGCTGTGCGCGCCCCCGCGCTCTTTGGCGGCGTCGGCCGCCGAGGCGATCAGGAAGTCGGGCAGGCCGGCGCGGTCCTCCACCGCGTCGAGGGGCAGCAGGAAGCTGCTCTCGTCGGCGAGCAGGTTCTGGCTGAACTGGGTTCCGAGTTCCGACATCCGCGCCGCGATCTCGGCGACGCGGAGCTTGTCCTCGGGCCCGAGGTCGGCGCCGGAGCGGCGGAAGCGGGTGCGGTAGCGGGACAGAACCCGGCGCTCCTCGCCGCCCAGGCCTTCGGCGTCGGCGTCGACCGCCGAGATGCGCGCCCACAGGTCGGGGTTGAGGTAGATCGCGCTGCCGTGGCGCGACAGCTTCGGGCCGATCGTCCGCTCGATCGCCTGAAGCTCGGGGTTCGTGTGGCTGCCGGTGAGGTTGTAGAACACGCCGGCGACCCGATCGAGGGCGAGGCCCGCCCGCTCCATCGCCGCGACGGTGTTGGCGAAGGTGGGCGCCGCGGCCTCGCCGGCGATCGCCGCGATCTCGGCCTTGTGGGACGACAAAGCCGCCTCGAAGGCCGGCAGGTAATGCTCGGGGCGGATGCGCTCGAACGGCGGAAGCTCGGCCGGCGTGCCCCAGGCCGTCTCGGAGAAGGGGTTGTCGGCCGGAAGGTCGGCGAGCCCGGGGTTTTGCGCTGTCGTCATCTGAAAGGTCCCGATGTCGCGCGCCGTGCCCTGGCCGGCGGCGTTCCGGCCTGGGCCGTCGACGGCCGGCGATTCGACGCGCTCCCGCTTCAGATAGGCCCGAACCCACGCTTCAGGAAGGCGATACCGCGTGCCACCGCGTCGGCGTCGGTTCGCGGATCGAAGGCGTGGCCCTGGTCTTCGTAGAGATGGACGCGGCAGCTTCCGCCCGCCTCGGCCATCCGCCGGTGCAGGTCCTCGGGGTGACGCCGACCGACCAGGGCGTCGCGGGCGCCGTGCAGCGCCAGCACCGGCGGCAGTGCGAGGGG
>NZ_VRUV01000170.1:0-8450 GCF_008039455.1 Methylobacterium sp. WL116 | reverse complement strand
GCCGCCGCGCCCTCCTCCGCCCGGAACGCGGCCCAGGCCCTGTCCAGGGCGAGCGGGTTTTCGGTGCTCCCGACCGGGCGCGCCTCGCCTTGCCTCTCTCCCGCCTTGCGCCCGGCACGCGCCTCGGGCGCCTTGCCCGTGAGGAGCCGGGTCGCGGCCGACCTGTACGGCTCGTAGGACCACCACAGCCCCGTCAGCGCGATCACGGCGTAGACCGGCAGCAGCCAGGTGCCGGCGACGGCGTGGAGCGACCAGTAGCGCGGGCGCCCCGGCCGGCGCAGGCTCGGCCTCAGCCAGATCCGCCAGGCGTGGGCCTTGGGCCAGCGCAGGTACAGGCCGGTGGCGAGGAACGCGAGCAGCGCCACCGCCGCCGCCCCGGTGATCGTCCGACCCCAGCCCCTGCCCTCCCCGGGCAGGAGCAGCCACCGGTGCAGGCCGCGGATCGTCGCGAAGGTCGCCTCGCCGCGGATCTCGCCGCGCAGCGTGCCGTCGTAGGGATCGAGGTAGACCGAGGGCGGCCGCGCGCCGGACGTGTCGTCGGCGAAGCGCACGCGGGGGACGATCGCCGGGTCGCCGGCGATCGTCAGCGTGCTCACCCTCAGGCCCGGGCGCTGCGCGCCGACTCGCGCGACCAGCGCCTCCGGGCCGAGATGCGGCCGGTCCAGGACCGCGATCCGCGCACGGTCGGCATTGGCGAGATCGACGATGGCCTCCTCGTAGCTCATCATCGCGCCGGTGACGCCGACCACGGCGAGGACGAGACCGGCGGTGAGGCCGAGCGCCCAGTGCAGGCGGAACAGGACGGTGCGGAGGGGGACGGGCATCGCGGGCGGTACGTCATGAGAACGACGCGAAGTCAAGTCTTCCGGCGGGACCCCGAAATTCTCGACGCCGAATTACTACAATTCAGGGTAGTGTCCCCTCGCGTTGCTTGCCCGGCCATGGTCGAACGCCCCGAAACCCTTCGCCCGACACGGACGGACCGGAGGGCCGGGGCCGGTTCTTCGACCCGGCGCCGCCCGACGATCGCCCGGTCGCAGGCCGTCGAGTCGATTGCGCCCTCCGGCGGCCCCGCGTATACAAGGTCATTCCCCTTTTGAATGCGTGAGACGGGACTTTCGGATCGAGCGGTCCGGAGCCTGCGGACCGATGCCCGGCCCCGTCCGTCCACGCGTCGGTTTTGGAGCCCGTGCGAAATATGACCCAGGGTCCGCTGATGCCCAAGGCGACCGCCGTCTGGCTGGTCGAGAACACCTCGCTCGCCTTCGAGCAGATCGCCGATTTCTGCAAGCTGCACCCGCTGGAGGTGAAGGGCATCGCCGACGGCGAGGTCGCCGCCGGGATCAAGGGCTTCGATCCGATCACCGCGGGCCAGCTCACCCGCGACGAGATCGAGAAGGCGCAGAAGTCGCCGGCCTACAAGCTCAAGGTCGCGGTCTCGAAGGTGAAGCTGCCCGAGGTCAAGCGCACCACCAAGGGGCCGCGCTACACCCCGCTGTCGCGCCGCCAGGACCGCCCGAACGCGATCCTCTGGCTGCTGCGCAACCACCCCGAGCTGAAGGACGCGCAGGTGATCCGGCTCGTGGGCACCACCAAGTCGACGATCCAGCAGATCCGCGAGCGCTCGCACTGGAATTCCGGCTCGCTGCAGCCGATGGACCCAGTGACGCTCGGCCTGTGCACCCAGATCGACCTCGACTTCGAGGTCCAGCGCGCCGCCAAGGACCGGCCGGCCGCGCTCGCCGCCGATTCGGGAGCCTCGCTCCTGCCGACCGAGGTCTCCACCCGCGACGAGGCGCCCGAGGCCGACGAGCACCGCCACGGCGGCCGCGAGGAGCGGATCAACGCCGATTCGGTCTTCGCCAAGCTCAAGGGCGTCCGCCCGGCGGACGACGACGAAGACTAGATCGTACCCGGGGGTCTCAAGTCTCCGGACCGAAGGCGTGGGCCTGCTTCGAAGGAAGCGGACCCATTTTCGTGCCGACATCCGTTTCTGTTGAACTTCAGGGCCCGTTGCTGTAGAGAGCCGGCGTCCTTCCGGGCCGACCGCACGCGCGTGTTCTCGTGTTGCGCCGCGCCGCCCCGGGACGACCGCCCTCGGACACCGTACGAACGCGTCGGCAAGCCGATCCCATTTTCGGATCGGTCGCTCCCCCATCCGGAGCGGCAGCGGCAACGGGGGCGTTCGCAACACGAGCCGCCGACGTGAGGGCATCCCTTGAGGGAGCCCGTTCAGGAGACAGAATGACTGCTGGTACCGCTCTGCAGCGCGACGCCTACCGCGACGACTTCGCGGCGCTGCTCGAGGAATCGTTCCTCCAACACGAGATCACCGAAGGCTCCGTCGTCAAGGGTCGCGTCGTCGCGATCGAGAAGGACGTCGCGGTCATCGACATCGGCGCCAAGACCGAGGGTCGCGTCGCCCTCAAGGAATTCAACGGCCCCGGCCGCGAGGGCGAGCTCGCCGTCGGCGACGAGGTCGAGGTCTACGTCGACCGCATCGAGAACGCGCTCGGCGAGGCCGTCATCTCGCGCGACAAGGCGCGCCGTGAGGAGTCGTGGGTCAAGCTCGAGAAGGCCTTCGAGGCCAACGAGCGCGTCTCCGGCACGATCTTCAACCAGGTCAAGGGCGGCTACACCGTCGACCTCGACGGCGCCGTGGCGTTCCTGCCGCGCTCCCAGGTCGACATCCGCCCGGTGCGCGACGTGACCCCGCTGCTCGGCACCCCGCAGCCGTTCCAGATCCTCAAGATGGATCGCCGCCGCGGCAACATCGTCGTCTCGCGCCGCACCGTCCTCGAGGAGAGCCGCGCCGAGCAGCGCTCCGAGCTGGTGGCCAACCTCGAGGAGGGTCAGGTCATCGACGGCGTCGTCAAGAACATCACCGAGTACGGTGCGTTCGTGGATCTGGGCGGCATCGACGGCCTGCTCCACGTCACCGACATGGCGTGGCGCCGCGTGAACCATCCGTCCGAGGTCGTGACCATCGGCCAGACGGTCAAGGTCAAGATCATCAAGATCAACCACGAGACCCACCGCATCTCACTCGGCATCAAGCAGCTGCTCGCCGATCCGTGGGAGGGCATCGCCCAGCGCTATCCGGTCGACGCCAAGCTCAAGGGCCGCGTCACCAACATCACCGACTACGGCGCCTTCGTGGAGCTCGAGCCGGGGATCGAGGGCCTGATCCACGTCTCCGAGATGAGCTGGACCAAGAAGAACGTCCACCCCGGGAAGATCGTCTCCACCTCGCAGGAAGTGGAAGTGCAGATCCTCGAGGTCGATCCGGTCAAGCGCCGCATCTCGCTCGGCCTCAAGCAGACCCTGCAGAACCCGTGGGAGGCCTTCAACGAGAAGCATCCCGTCGGCTCCGAGGTCGAGGGCGAGGTCAAGAACAAGACCGAGTTCGGCCTGTTCATCGGCCTGGAAGGCGACGTCGACGGCATGGTCCACCTGTCGGACCTCGACTGGAACCGTCCCGGCGAGCAGGTGATCGAGGAGTTCAAGAAGGGCGACATGGTCAAGGCGCAGGTTCTCGACGTCGACGTCGAGAAGGAGCGCATCTCGCTCGGCATCAAGCAGATCGGCGGCGACCCCTTCGCGGAGGCCGGCGACGTCAAGAAGGGCCAGATCGTCACCTGCGAGGTCGTCGAGGTGAAGGATTCGGGCATCGAGGTGAAGATCGTCGACACCGACATGTCGACCTTCATCCGCCGCGCCGAGCTCGCCCGCGACCGCGGCGACCAGCGCCCCGAGCGCTTCGCCGCCGGCGAGAAGTTCGACGCCCGCGTCATCCAGTTCGACCGCAAGGCGCGCCGCGTCCAGCTGTCGATCAAGGCGCTGGAAGTCGCCGAGGAGAAGGAGGCGATGGCCCAGTTCGGCTCCGCCGATTCGGGTGCCTCGCTCGGCGACATCCTCGGTGCAGCCTTCAAGAAGGCCCGCACCAGCGACGACGTCGAGGAGAAGTAGTCCGGTCCATGCCGGCCGCCCGGTCCATCCGGGCGGCCGTCAGGTCCCGGTCGATCGAAGGCCCGCGCCGGACACCCGTCCGGCGCGGGCCTTTCGTTTGGCGGGGCAAGACGATCCGGCGGCCCATGACAGGCGCGGCGCAACCGCAAGGCGATGCGGTTTTGGCCCCCTGCGCCCCTTGCCGGTCCGTGTCCGGCAGGGCTAGAACACCGCTCGCGGGCAACCGCCCGGCGCCCACGAGCTCAAGCCTGCCAAGGACTTGGTCTGTACCGCTGCCTAAGGTGCGGACCGCGTCGCGGCACGTGAGCCTCGTGCGCCCTGCCCCGGGCATCGGTCTGCGGGTGGGCTGAGAACCGGCCGGCCCGCGCGGCCGGGACCGTGAGGGAGCAGACCATCGCATGGCAGCCGACGCCGAACTCCTGATCGACCGGCGGCGGCTGCGCCGCAAGCTGTCCCTGTGGCGCGTCGTCGGCATCGGCGGCCTCGTCGTCGCCGTCGGCGCGGTCGGCCTGCGGGTCCGCGCCGGAACGGAGGGCGGGCTGTTCGGTGCGGTGAAGCCGCAGATCGCCCGCATCTCGATCTCGGGCTTCATCTCCGGCAGCGAGGCCACCGCCAAGCTGATGAAGCGGGTCGGCGAATCCGCTGCCGTCGAGGGCGTGGTGGTCTCGATCAACTCGCCCGGCGGCACCACCACCGGCTCCGAGGAGCTGTTCCGCAACTTGCGGGCGCTGGCCGAGAAGAAGCCGATCGTCGCCTTCGTCGACGGCACCGCGGCCTCGGGCGCCTACATCACCGCGATCGCCGCCGACCACATCGTCGCGCGCGAGACCTCGCTCGTCGGCTCGATCGGCGTGCTGTTCCAGTATCCGGACGTGTCGGGGCTGCTCGACAAGGTCGGCGTGAAGGTCGAATCGGTGAAGTCCTCGCCGCTCAAGGCCGAGCCGTCGGGCTTCACCCCGACCTCGCCGGAGGCGCGCGCCGCCCTCGCGGCGGTGGTCGGCGACACCTACGCCTGGTTCAAGAACCTCGTGGCCGAGCGGCGCGGGATGGACGGCGCCCAGGTCGCCACGGTCTCCGACGGCCGGGTGTTCAGCGGCCGCCAGAGCGTGCCGCTGAAGCTCGTGGACGAGCTCGGCAGCGAGCGGCAGGCGATCGCCTGGCTCGAGAGCGCGCGCAAGGTGCCCAAGAACCTGCCGGTGACCGACTGGAAGCCGGCTTCCGGCCAGGGCTTCGGCCTGTTCTCGGCGCTCGGCCTCGGTGCCGACCTCCTCGGGCTCGACGGCCTGTCCGCCCGGTTGGCCGAGGCCGGGGCCGAGGCGAGGGCCGTCACCCGGGGCGGCATGCTCGTGCTGTGGCGCCCGAGCCCGTCCGCCGCGCCCTGATTGGTGCGATCCATCAGGATTCGCGCCCCGGAACTTCGAGAAGACCAGACGCCATGATCAAGTCGGAGCTCGTCCTCAAGATCGCCGAGCAGAACCCGCACCTCTACCAGCGGGACGTCGAGACGCTGGTCAACGCGATCCTCGACACGATCGCCGACGCGCTGGCACGGGGCGACCGGGTCGAGCTGCGCGGCTTCGGCGCGTTCTCGGTGAAGCGCCGGGATGCGCGCCGCGGGCGCAACCCGCGCACGGGTGCGGCCGTTGCCGTGTCGGAAAAGGCCATCCCCGTGTTCAAGACCGGCAAGGAGATGCGCCTGCGCCTCAACGCGGCCGGGATCGGCGAGAGCCAGTCCGCGGCCGAGTAGGGCGCCGCGGGATGCCGGGCGGCCGCGTCGCCGCCGGTGCGGCGGATCGCGGATGGCCCCTCGGGCCATCCGCAGCACGGTTAAGAACGGTTCGGAGAGATCGATGGTCCGCTTCCTCAAGAGTCTGGTGCTGCTGCCCATCGCGGTCCTGGTGATCCTGCTCGCGGTCGCCAACCGCGATCCCGTCCGCCTCTCGCTCGATCCGTTCTCGCCCGATCCGGTGTTCAGCGTGACGCTTCCCCTCTACGCGATCCTGTTCGGCGCCGTGGCGCTCGGCATCGTCGTCGGCGGCATCTTCGCTTGGCTCGGGCAGGGCAAGGCGCGCCGCCAGGTCCGCCACCGCGGCCGCGAGATCCGCCGGCTCGAAGGCGAGACCGAGCGGCTGAAGGCCTACGCCCCGCCGGAGCCCGGCACCGGCCTGACGCTGCCGGGGCGGACCGCGCTGCCGGCCCCGCGCTGACGCGCGATTCCGGTTCTCGGGCCATGTCGATTCGCGTCAAGATCTGCGGCCTGAGCACGCCCGAGACGCTGGCCGCCGCGCTGGAATCCGGGGCCGACTGGATCGGCCTCGTGCGGTTCGAAAAGAGCCCGCGCCATGTCGGCCTCGACACGGCCCGCGCCCTGTCCGAGCAGGCCCGCGGCAGGGCCGAGCGCGTCGTGCTGCTGGTCGATCCGGACGATGCCGCGCTCGCCGCCGCGATGGAGGCGATCGATCCCGACCTGATCCAGCTGCACGGCTCCGAGACCCCGGAGCGCGTCGGCGAAATCCGCCGCCTCGCCGGCCGCCCGGTGATGAAGGCCATCGGCGTCGCGACCCGCGCCGACCTCGATCGGATCGCGGCCTACGCCGTCGCCGACCGCTTGCTCCTCGACGCCAAGCCGCCGCCCGGAGCCGCGCTGCCCGGCGGCAACGGCCGCGCCTTCGATTGGGATCTGCTCGCCGGGGCGGACCTTCCCGCCGGCTGGATGCTGTCGGGCGGCCTCGACGCGGTCAGCGTCGCCGCGGCGCTCGCCCGCACCGGCGCCACCGCGGTCGACGTCTCCTCGGGCGTCGAGGCGGGGCCGGGCGTGAAGGATCCCGACCGCATCGCCGCCTTCGTCAGGGCGGCCCGCGCGGGGGGCTGAGCCGGGATCAGCCCGCTCGCAGATCGGCGAGGGATCGCCGCTGCCGCCCGTCTTCGAAAAAGTTGTCGGGGGCGAGCCAGGCCCCGAACGCCGCCCTCACCCGGGGCCACTCGGCGTCGGTGACCGAGAACCAGGCGGTGTCGCGCGAGCGGCCCTTCACCACGACGGCGTTGCGGAAGACGCCCTCGAAGGTGAAGCCGTAGCGCAGGGCCGCCGCGCGCGAGGGCGCGTTGAGGGCGTCGCACTTCCACTCGTAGCGGCGGTATCCGAGCTCGTCGAAGGCGCGGGCCATCATCAAGGCCATGGCCTCGGTCGCGGCGGGCCGCCGCGCCAGCAGGGCCGAGAAGTGCAGGTGCCCGACCTCGATGACGCCGTTGGCCGGATCGATGCGCAGGTACGACGCGATCCCGACCGCCCGGCCGGTGCCGGCATCGACGACCGCGTGGAACAGCGGGTCGGCGCCGGCCGCCATCGCCGCCAGCTCGGCCCGGTAGGCCCCCTCCGTCTCCGGCAGGGTGTTGCCGAGATAGGTCCAGCCCCGCCGGTCCGGCGCCGCGGAGAAGGCCGAGAACAGGTCGGCGCCATGGCGCTCCGCATCGAGCGGCTCGACCCGGCAGGTGCGTCCCTGCATCGCCTCCCGCGGCGGCAGCGGGCGCGGGCGCCAGTCGGGCAGGGCCGGCCCGATCGGCTGGCCGAAGCTGTTCTCGCGCGCGCTCATCGTCCGCTCCGTTCCTGCACCAGGTCGGCCATGTGTGCTGACATGTCCGCCGCCATATCCTCCCGGCCGCCCGCCGCGCGAAAACCCGCGACCACGCCGGCGCGGTCGGCCTCCGGCCGGTTCTGGCTGAGCTTCCACTTGCCGGCGATGCGCGCGACCGGGATCTCGATCCCGACGATGCCCTTCACCTGCGCGTCGGTGAAGGGTCTGGGCGCGTCGTCCACCGACCAGGGCTCGGGCCGCGACGCCTCGCGCTGGTCGGTGAGTTCGGCGATCTGGCGGCGGAGCCAGTGGGGGTCGTCGACCACAAGCGGCCGACCCCAGGCGTGGACGGTGGCGTAGTTCCAGGTCGGCACCACCTTCCCGGTCTCGCGCTTGGTCGCGTACCAGGACGGGGTGACGTAGCCCTGGGGACCCTGGAACACCACGAGGCATTCCGCGACCTGCGCCAGCTCGCGCCATTGCGGGTTGGCCCGCGCCAGGTGCGCGCGCAGCGTCCCCCGTTCGGACGCCGCGCCGTCGATCAGGAACGGGATCGGGTTCGCCATCAGGCCCCCCGGACCGGCGGTGACCAGGAGCCCGAGGGGATGGGCGCGGATCAGGGCATGCTGCGCCCCGAGGTCGTCCTCTCGGAAATGCGGTGGCTGGTACATCGCGGCGCTCCGGACCGGTGGAGGCCCGTGCTTGACCGATCTCCGGTCCAGGCAAAAGATCCGGTTTCACGCAAGCGACTGGACCACTTCGTGCGCAAGGACCCGGAGAGGGAAACGGCGGGGGCGAGCCCTCCCGGGGACGCGAGCGCCCTCCCCCTCGTGCTCGATCTCGCGCCCGGCGGGGCGCTGCCGCTGCAGGCGCGCATCGGCGACGCGCTTCGCCGGGCGATCCTGGAAC
>NZ_VRUV01000016.1:0-26288 GCF_008039455.1 Methylobacterium sp. WL116 | reverse complement strand
GGTCACGGGCCTACTGAGGATCGAGCAGGCTCCCCTTTAAGGAGAGCCTGCGTCTTCGGGGCCGCCTTGTCTATGAGGCCACCAGCTACCGGCCGCGGAAGAAGAAGAACCACGCCAGGAGAATGACCGGGATCGGCACCCCGATCAGCCACAGCAAGCTACCCGTCAGCATTTCGTTTCTCCCAAGTATGCAGCGGGCAACCTCCTGATGCGAATGTCCGTTCTCAACGATGCCGCATACCCGCCAAGTGTGCTTACCGAGTTGCATCCCGTTCCCTGTGATCCTGCTACAGTCATACAGGACCTGGGATCACTCGATGCTCACCCTCACTTCAATCATCACCCGCAGCATCCTCGTGATCGGCACCGTGGGCGGTCTTGCCGCGCTTGCTGATGGCGCGGTGCGGATGCAGCTCGAACAGGCTGTGCGGGGCAATCTGAGCATCTTGGGGCGTGCTCCAGCGCCGAGGTGGGTTACCCGGGCGGATGATCGCTATGTTGCGAAGGGGCTCGACCGGAGCCGGCTAGGTGCGACTGTGCGGTTGGTTGGCGCCGACGACGCGCAGTAGCGGGGAGCCTCATGCCCATGCCGTTGGCAGCTCGGTGACCTACGTCGCGTAGCGCGTCGTCCGCATCTCGAACTTCTCGCTCCACGTACTCGCTGCCTATAGGACAGCTGGATCGGGGCACACCCCCGCAAGTCAGCGCTTCGCAGCTTGAAAACCGCCTGCACGCTCGATCGCGTCACAGGCGTCGCTAATGCCGTCGTCGGCCGCAGCCTGCATGTGCAGCAACTGGCATGCCGCAGCGACATGGCGGCTCGCGAGCAGATGGTCGAGCACCCGTGCCCCTCGGGCAGGGGTAAAGCGGCTCCGTGACAGACCGGCGCCCACACCAAGCGCCTTGAGCCGGCGCGCCTCATCGAAATGGTTGAACGCCACTGGCACGACGAGCTGCGGCACGCCAGCGCGGAGCCCCAATGCCACGGTGCCGATGCCGCCGTGGTGGATCAAGGCAGCAGCGTGCGGCAGCAGGGCCGTGAGAGGAGCATAGGGCACATGGATCACGTCCGGCGATAGGTCTGGCGGGACCTGCCCAGTTTGAGGCGCCAGGAATACGCCCCGGCGGCCCATCTGCCGGCAAATCCGCAGAGCTGTCTCGAAGAACGAGCGTCCCTGTCGCATGCCCGAACCGTAGGTAAAGACCAGCGGCGCCGACCCAGCACGCAGGAACGCGGCAAGGTTCCCCGGAAGCTCCGAGGTGTCACCAAATCGATCGGCAGTCGGGAACCCGACCTGAAGGGCGTGGGCTGGCCAATCCGGCTGCGACGGTGCGTACCACCCGGGAAACATCAGGATAAGGGTCGGCGCGAGGTTCCACCAGTGGCGCAACCGCCGCACCGGCGGAAGGTCGAGGGTGCCCCGGAAGGCGTTCAGAATGGGGAGCGCTGCGGGGCCAATCACGTAGCGGTCAGCCCCCCTGCCGATCCAATGGCGAAGCCTCGCCGGCAGGAGGCGCGGCAACGGCAGGCCGGGTAGGCGCGGCGGCGCATGACGGCTTTCCATCAGGAAGGGCGCCACGTGGACAACCACGACGGGCAGCGCGAGCTTGTCCTGCGCCACACGGGCGCCGAGACTGAGGGTGGAAGCGACCACTACGCCCCCGCCCATTGCCTGTTGTCCAATAAGCCAGCGATAGGTCGGCTCAGTCAGCGTGGCGACAGCTTCGAACATCGCTTGGACGCCGCGCCACGGTCGCCATAAATTCGGTGTGCCGATGAGGCGATCGTACTCGGTCTCCGTGCACAGCGCATGGAATACGAGCCCTGCTCGCGCAGCCAAGGCCGCAAACGGAGCAGGCGCGGCGAGCGTCACCGCGTGGCCGCGGCTCGCCAGCTCGACGCCGATTGCTACCATGGGAAGAACGTCGCCATGGGTGCCAACTGCAACGATCTGAACGTTCATGCTGGCTCGGATCACAACACTCGAAAGCGGTTTTTTATCGAGTCTGGTAGATCAGGCCTGCGAAGGGGAAGCGCGCGTGGGGATGAAGACGACGTTCGTGGTGCAGACGTTCACCATCAAGCGGAAGCGCCTAATCCCCGGCGTCGCGAGGTAGCCCCTACTGACTGCGTGCACTGAAAAAAGTCGAAGCCATGGCTGGCTGGATGTCTGGTACCGCCGCCCTCAAGATCGTCGCCGACGATGAGACGGGTGAGCTGGAAAGCGCTACGATCCTTGGACAGTTCGGCAAGGTGCCGGACGACTTCGCCGAGAGCCTGCAGGGCGGCTGGAACGCAGAAAAGCCCCGCCACTATTAGGTGATATCATGCAGCAACATCACCCAAAAGCGCTGGGGTAACAGAACCGTGATCGGGCAGGATTGAATTTTGCATTCAGACGTGAAACTTTCGCGTCCTGCCGTAGTAAGTAAAATATGGCCAAGATTGATAATCCTCAGCTGCAAGCGATCGCTCATGCTCTAGGCGTTGAGCCTGAGGTGCTATTTAATGGGGCGCCGGAGATTGAGGCCACCGAAGCAACTACCTTATTGCGGCTGTGGTCAAAGATTGAAGACCCTCAAGGGCGCCAGCGCGTTCTTAGCGTTCTGCGGCAGGAAGCGGAGCGTTGCGGCTTCCGAGAGTGAGGCTGCCAAGATTTTCGCCCTACAATAGACAGCAAGCGTTATTCCAACTCGGCTTCAGCTTTTTGTGCAATTTCACGGATCACTTTTAGGACCACGTCCCGTCCTTCCTGGGATCGGATTTTGAACCACAATCGAACCATTTCCGCGGTGGCGTCAGGATAAAATTCGCTTTGCGCATTCTGCATCAACACTTCAACTGGAACGTCAAGGGACTGGGCGATCCGTCGCAACGCGTCTTGGGCTCTGCTGCGCTTCCTTGCACCGATCGGCGAAGCCCACGCTGGATGATGCATGCCAACCTCCACGACCGGCGGGTACCTGCATGCTGCATACAATCATAGATTATATCAAGCGTCGTTGACCGGGCGTATTTCGACAGCGCGCAATCTGCGCGTGTGATCGAGTCCCGCCTATGGTCGACGACACTGAATTCGATGAGATGGTTGATGCGTGCCGCAAAGCGCATGAAGCGGTGATGGAGTGTGGCACGCCGGAAATGCAGGCGTTCACCAAAGCCTTGCTGCACGCTCTGGCGAAAGAAACGGCTCGCCGCACAATGGATGGGTCCGATGGTCACGATCATTGATACGCTCTCCTCCGTTGCTCCTTTTCAGGATGAAGCAACGGGCCTGTGAGTTGAGCCTCTCGTTAGCCTGTCACACAGATCGCCTTGGCGTGGGCTTCCTGACTGACAACGACGCTGTGGCCTATAAGCCCAAGCGCACGGCGGGGGCGGGTGTACCTTTGTAGAGACAGTGCTTGGCTACAGTGGTGTGTACCAAGGGCGTGCTCGCTCTTAAGCCCGCGAGCACAATCCTTGGCGCGCCCTCACCCGGCGCGCTTTTTTCGTTGGGGCGAAACTCGACTGGCCTTCACGACGTATGAGCTAGACATGGCACACGCTGAGGGTGTGAATTGGCAAAGCCTCACTACGTTGTCCGGCGCAGCCGGTCCGGCCGGTTTAACTTCGTTCTCATCACCGACGAGGGACGACTTACAGGGTCCGTCTCCATCAAGATTGAGGGCGGATCCAGCACCGAGATCGAGAGGCAGGCTCGCGATAAAATCCGTTTGCTTTCAGAGAGCTTCGCTGAGACCGCTGGCGTAACCCTCGGTGCGAAAACCAAGGTAAACCATCTTGATCTAACGCCAGCTTCCTCTTTCGACCATCTAGATACTCTGAAGTGATGTTACTGCATTAAACAGTGAAGAAGCCTAGGGCGGATTTCTTCGGCCGGGCTGGATGGAGAGTAGCATGGAGCCGCAGGTTTGGTTCGAGAAATGGTGCCGTGTCGAGCGGGACTCTTTGGCGGCCATTCTAGCTCGGATGGAGAAAGGTGAAATGCGGACATACGCCACCGATCCACGCGGCGAATTGCTCGATGTGTCTTTGGAGATGATGGCTCGCCACCGATCTTCAGTCGTAGAACTTGACGGCATCATCGCTAAGATCGTTGCCGCGAACGTGTAGAAACAAAAAAGCCCACCACAGCGGATGCCGGGCGGGCTGAGTGATGTCGGGGCCAGAGGAACCCCTTCAATGGCCATGGCGTAGTGGCAACTGGTTAACAGAAAACGAAATAGCTCAGCTCGGATTTCTCTGGCCGAGCTGATGGGCATTGAGAGGCTTCGAGGCTAGGTAGGAAGCGGGAAGTGCACTGGCTTAGTCGAAGCGCCCCTCCTTCTTGTGCCCTTACGCTGCCGCTTGCTCCACCGCCTCTGCGAGCTTCGAGGCGTACTCGTCTCCCTTGTAGATCTCGGAGACCGCCTGTTTGAGCTTGGTTTCGGCGTCGGACATGCCGAGCGCCTTCGCATAGGCGGCTGCTGAACCGAAGCCAGCGAGACCGTAGTGCGACATGCGTTGATACTGCGCGATAATTGCGACGTCCTGTAGCTTGCCGTCGCTCGACGCCTCCTTGATGCCATGCTTCAGCGCCTCGGTCACCAGGCCTTCCATGCCCTTGCAATGTTCCGGCTCAGCCTGTCCGCCAGCGGCCTCGATGAGCTGCTTGAGCACGCCGGTGTGCTTCTCGATCCCGCCCACGGAGTGCTCCAGCATCTGCTTGAGCTTGGGATCGCTGACCTTCTCACCGAGCTGCTTCACGGCCCGTGTCATTTGGTCGTTTGCCGACCAAAGGTCCTTCATTTCGTCGAGGTAGACGTCCTTGAGGCTGTTCGGTGCAGACATGTGAACACTCCATCCTAGGGTCGTCGTCATTGAACCGACCGTAAGTGAAATTGTTCGTCGGATGGGATCACGAAAAAGCCCGGCTCTGCAAGCGCTGGCCGGGCTAGGTATGAGTGCCGAAGCAAGAGGAGGGCGGAAGCTTCGGCAAGGCTCGGTATCTGGCATGCGGGGGGTGAGATCGTAGGCCAAGGCGATGGCGCCGGGCTCGACAAAGTCGCCTCGGCTTGTATCCTCCTTGAATGCGCACCGCCTTCGCCGCCCTCGCAACGATCCTAACGGCCGGTGTTGGTGTCGCAGCGCCAGCCAAGGATGACCAGCGAGCCGAGAAAATCGAGGGGCTTGTGCGCATCGTAGGCGCCCAGGCTGGCATCGTCCTGCATTGCCGTCAGTTCTATGCGATCGACGACAAGGTGTCAGACGGCTTGTCACGCACCGTGCGGCCTACCCTCGATCAAAGCCTTGGGCTGAAGCAGGCTCAGACCGCTGTGGATGACGAAGGCAAACGCCTGGCGCAGGAAATCGCAGACGTTGGCCCTGAGCGCTGGTGCGCTGATCAGCGGAGCATCCTGAATACCGAGGGCGTCCGCGTCTTTCTGGACTGATCGACCGCCACGGATCAGCTGCATTGACCGATCACCAGCGCCCCAAGATCAGTTACGAGGACGTGCGTGCGAAAGATACCGACTGTTGCTGTCGCTGGCCTATGGTCGGCGATCGCCGTAGCGGCGCTGAGCGTCGTGGCATCGGAGCAGGCAGCGCGGAGCGAGTCTGTGGCGGCCGCCAACGAGATCACGGTTTACATGCCGGTATCGGTCGCTACGGCCTCGATCGTTCTCACCGACGCTAGGGGCAACCGATACCGGAAGTATCGGGATTGACTGAGTGCTAGCTCGGCTGCTCCTCTGTCTCCTTGATCGCCGCCTCATCGTCCATCTGCGGTGCCGGGGCGGGGTTCGGCGGTGGGTCGCCTTCGGGCTCTTGCGGGGCAGGCGACGGATCGCCGATTGGTGTCGGATCATCACCCGGCTGTGGGGTGTCGGCGTCGATCATCGTTCACTCCTATGATATGTACTTTGACCAAAGCCGCGGTGGGCCCGGCGTTCCATCGATAGGACCTCAGCGACCGCTCTCCGACCGCGCCCGAGATGCTCTGGCGAAAAACGCTTTTGCATGCCAGAGCGGGGCATGGTTGAGCCCTATTTGAACCAGTGCGAAGTGAAGGCCGACGGGCATTGGCTCGTCGTGAGCCTCGTTGAGGCCTCGACCCGGTTCGTCGCCGCAGAGAAGCGTTGCCCGGCATGCCATGGACGCCTCACGATGCCCGGCACGTTCACCTGGACTGAAACGCGGCGGTTCGCTCATCATCGCAAGCACGATGGCTGCCCGCTGCTGCCGAAGATCTACTGCGGAACCCCATCGCTGCACCCGAATGCGGTCGAGTAGGGCATGCTACGGCTGATGGGCGAGCCATCTCGACACCGCCACCCCGGCGGTTATTTTCCCCTGATGCGCACCGCCCTTGCCGTTATGATGCTCATTGCGACGACCACGGCCGGCCATGCGGAAATGAGCCCTGCGGAGTGCCGAACCTACCTTACCAGCCTCGATGAGCTGCGTCGCGCGAGCGTCGAAAGCCAGGAGGCGTTCGGCGAACTCAATTTGGTGGAAATGATGAGCGGAGGGTCGACGGCCGTCCGTGATGCTTCAAAGCCGGTGGACGCGGCTCGGATCAAGCTCGTGGCGGCTCTCAGAGAGTATGTCGCCTTGAGTGCGGAGCTGGAACGACACCTTCGCAACTGCGTACAATGAAGCTTTCCGCGTCAGAACCGCACCACCACCGGGCCTACCGCCGGCGTGGATCTCGCTCCTCATCAGCCACCGCCTCCACTGCCGCGATAGCATTCTCAAGCTCTGCGATCTGTCTTAGGACGCTCGCAGCCGGCAATGTGTCGTGTTCGGCTGCCGCCAGGATCATCGCCCGCTGATAGGCCTTGAGACGGTCTAGGAGAGCTTCGAGCTTGTCCATGGTGTCCTGTAGTGAGCCGTACTCACCTCGACAAGCGCACCCCGGTGCATACATTGCCGGGATGCGCACTACCCTCGTCGCCCTCGCCCTCGTCGGCTCCGTCACGGTCGTGAGTGCAGCCGAGCGGTTGCCCACTTTCCCCAAGGGAACGCCCTACGGGTCGGCGCGCAGCAGCTTGATTGCTCTCGGCTGGAAGCCGGTGACGATGCCCGAAGCGCAGGCATGCGATGAGGATGACGACCGCTGCAAGGGGCGCCCCGAAATGGAGTCGTGCGCTGGCACCGGCCTCGCCAACTGCAACTTCACTTGGCGCCGCGGCGACACCTTAGTCGCCATCGGCACCATCGGCGAGACGAACCCCGTGGTGGTGGGGGCTCGCTGCCGCGCTGGCTGTTAGCGCGCCGCCGCTTGGACGTTGCGCAGCATCTCGTTGTTGCTCCGGTTCGCGGCGCGCTCGAAATGCTCGGCTGCCTTTTGCGGGTCCGTCACGCCATTGATTGTCACGTTGGTCGGCGAGTTCACGTTCATGCTCGACTGATTGTTCGTGGTCGAGCTTGTGCCCATCGGCGCCGAGCGAAGCGCAGCGTTCACGTCGAAACCGCCTGGATTGAAGCCGTCTCCCCGAGACATAACCGGAAGTCGCGGAGCCACGGGCTGTGGTGTGGCCTTCGATGCCTCCTGTCGGCGAACAGCGTCCAGCACTTGTTGGGTCGAAACGGCTGCTCGCTGCCCCGGATAATACCCCTGGCCCGACTGAGTTGGGAACGACGCCCATTCTTGCGCCAGAGCTTCCAGAACGGCGCCGTCACCACCGCCCTTGCGTCGGGCTTGAGCCATACGTCGCTCATAAAGGCGCAGCGCGAGCCGATCCTGCATGGCGGGATCAAACTTTTCGTCGCCTTTCAGGCCCATCTCTTTCCGAAGCCCATTCAGCGTGGCACGCATGAATTGGTATTTTCCAATCGCCGATGACCCGCGCATCCCCTTCTGAATGCCCTGGACTTCATCAAGCGTCTTGTCTGTCAGCGTACCTCCGACCTGATGCGCATAAAGAGTCGTCGTATCCGCGCTTGGTCCCTTCCGCTCGTGTGATGAGATCTAGGATGGGGTGCTTCGAGCCGGCGGGGTAGTTCGTCTCTGCCCCGGCGCCGCTGCCGCCCAACCCGACCGCACGCTTGACCGCGTTCCAGCCGCGCCGCATCAGACCGGGCTTCGCAGCGTCGTTCGCCGGCTCCTGTCCGAGGTAGCTCGCGCCACCGATTGCGCCGACACCGAGGCCACTGCCCCCGCCGCCAAGCCCGAGCGAGCCTAGCAACCCTGTGACGGCCTTGCCCACCGGATCGCCGCCGCCAGGGTTTAGGAACTTGCCCAGCCGGTTGAAGGCGTCGATGAGCAACCGAACTTCGTGTGCGGTGTCGCGAACGGTCTTGGCGATGGCTTCAAATAGGTCCGTCGCGTGTTTCTGGTTCGCCTCGTTTCCGAACCACTCAAGCACGCTCTGAAGTGCCTTCCCTAGGGCTTCGGCGGCGGTGGCGATCGCGCGCATGATCGCCTCGACCTTCTCGGGATTAGCCGCGATCCAATCCTTGAACGCCTTGACGACGCGTTCCAGTACCGGGGCCATGACCGCCGTGAGCTTGTCGCCAAGGGCATCCATGACGGCGTGGAATGAGCCGAAGGCGCGGGCGAGGCGGTTTGCTGCCGAAGCCGTATCGTCGTCATTGAGGCCGAGCGACTTCCTAAGCGCCTTGTTCTCAGCCGTGAACTTGATGATCTCTTTCCGGTATCGGCTGTAATGCTCGAAGTCCTCCTCCGAGATGCCTAGCAGGCCGGCGATCTGGGAACCTGCGAAGTGCGGGTGCTTGGCCGAAATGGCGTCGATCGCGTTACCGAGCCCGTCGGACGCATCGCCCTTCGTGTTCACCCCGTAGTTCTTAAGCAGTGCGTTCGTGCCAGGGTTAGTGCGGCGAGCGCGGGCAAAGCTCTCAAGCACGCCGATGGCGCGGGCCGCCGAGCTACCCGTCTGCTCGAAGGCGTAGCCGAGCGCCTTGATGCTATTCACCGACGCGCCGGTTCGACCGGCGACGTAGTAGAGGCGGTCGAAGTCGCCGAGGGACTTCGACAAAGCATCCCCCAAGCCTTTCAGCGCCAGCGCGGCGCCGGCAGCGAATGCGACGATGCCTGCGCCCGCGATCCGCGCCGCGGTTGCCATGCTCTCAGCACGCTGCGTTAGCTCTGCCGCCCGTCTGGCCCCCGCCGCATGCGCGTCACGTTCGGTCTTCTCCAGGCCGGCGACGGCGCGTTCGGTCTTGCCGATAGCCTCCTGCTGTTTTTTCGCTCCCGCTTCATCGACTTTGAAGCCGAGTGAAACAATAAAGGCTCGGAGAACGTCGTTCGACATGCCTAATATTCCTTCGGTCCGATAATGTACGTGATGGCTTCCCGAAGTTTCCCCGTGTCTACGAGCGGGGTCATCGGTCCAGACGAGCGCCTGTTCTTCTTTCGATGCAATCGAGCGTAGACGGTGCGCTCGGCGAGCGGTGGGGCGATCCCATCCGTGATGACGCCGCGGACGCTGCTCTGTGCGAGGATGCCGACACGCTGTAGGGCTTTCGCCCCCTCGGCCTTGCCGGCTGTCCGGTTGCCGCTTGAAACCGTAGCCTCGACCGCGCGAGCGGCGCCCTTCGCAAGCTCGTCGGTGATCTTGTCGCGGATGCGCTCGATCCCCGGCATCAGAAAGGGTCTCGCTGGGATGTTCGCTTCCGGGGCGCCGTACTCGTGGATGTATCCGAGCGCTGCGTTCGTGAGCCCGCTATCGCCATGTGCGCCGGCCTCGGCCGGGATACCGATCACCACCTCCATCGACGCGAGGTCGCGAAGGGTGCGCTCTAGTTCCTTCGTGAGATCCTTGCCGCGCTCGACCGGCATCAGGCGGCCCCTCTCGGCGGATCGGAGGGCGGCGGCACCAGGGTCGCGGGATAGGACGACGCGTAGTTCAGAGTCTGCGCCATCGCGTGGCAGTAGGCGTCGAGGCAGTCCATCAACTCGGCCTCGTGCTGAGGCTCGGCCGTCATCGACAGCACGGATCTATCCGGCACGCCCGCGGCCCTCAGGACCACCCTGAAGGGGCCTGAGCGTTCTTCACCGGGACAAGTCGCAACGACGACACGGACGGCGGCCACGGTCCACATGTGCGCTATCTCGACGTAGGTGCGCGGCACGTCGGGCGCCGTCTCCACGGCTATCGGGCGGAGGCGGAGCGGGACCACTTCACCCATCTCAACCTCCCGCCGGGGGAGCGTCGTTGTTGAAGTCGTCGCTGATGCCGATGGAGCGAAGTTCGCGGGAGTCGGCGTTTAGGCCGACGCCTACGCCGATCGTGAAATACTGATTGCCGCGCGTGTCGCCGCTATGCTCGGCTTTCAGCACCTTATAGAGGCCGTCAGCCTGCACGCCCATGAGATTGCCGGACTGAAGTAGGGAATTGTTGCCCTGACCGGCCACCGATGGATCGAATGCCGCGCGAACAACGCTGCTCTCGTCAATTTTGACCTTGCAGCCGGGGACGATGAGCGGATTGAGCAGGCATTGGAAGTTGACCCCGCCGATTGTCTGCTCAGGCATCCCTATGAGGCCGGAGGAGCTATTCAGGACGATCGTGCTGCCGGGGAGCGTGTTTGCAGCCTTCAGGACGTGGAAGCGGCCGTTCACGTTGAACCACTGCGCCTCGCGCGCCTGGCAGACATCGCGGAGCATCTGGTGGGCCATGCCGCACGCAAGGAACCCGCGCGGGAACTTCGGGCCGCCGAGCTTGTCGATATGCCCTGCCGTGACACCGAATGATTTGAAGGCACTGAGAGCCATCTGCACGCGGTCATCGTGCGTGTGCCCGGCGGCAAGGGTCTTGTTCAGCGTCGCGAAGTTGCGTGCATTCCCCGAACTGGTTGCAACGATATGCGTCACCACGTCGGTAATGTCCTCGCGAAAGTTTCGAGCCTGTCGGATCTCACCGCTGAAGATGATTGATGTGCCACCATCGCGGTAGCCGGCCGAAAGCGTGACCTTCAGATTTTCCTTCGCAAGCTTCGCATAGCTGTCCTTCGACAGGTTCGAGACGTAGATGTTTGCGTGAGCCGGCGTGGAGGAGACGAACTGATGTGTGTCGAACCGGACGCGCGGGCCGTTGTCGCCGTCGCTGGTGAAGCTGATGCCGCCATCGATCGAAACGGAGACCTGCCGAAGGTATTGCTGCCCCATCGCTCCATCACCTCGATACGAGGGCAGTGAAGGTATAGGCCGCGCGCTGGACCGGCTCAGGGATGGCTCGGACCTGGGATGCGAGCAGGGCGACGAGCAGCACCATGGCGCCGCCGGCCATGCCTTGGAACACGCTGCCGAAAAGGCCGCCGCTCGGGCTCACCTTGCCCTTGACGTTCAAGTCGCCCTTGAACGCGAAGCCCTTGGCCGACTCCATCGCAATTGACATGCCCGACTTCATGCTGATGCCGGTGTCCTTGTCGAACGCGAGGGTGTGCTTCCCGTCGTCCACCGAGACCGTGACCCCCTTCTGAGGGTGCAGGGACACGACGTGCTTCCCGTCATCCGATCGCATCTCATGCGCGTCGGGATTGAACTTCGGGAGCTTGCGCGGCGTGGAGCGGATGCCGGGGATGTAGACGGCATCCGAGAGGTCAGCCACGCGGGCGTCGATCTGGGCCTGCGTGCCGCCCTGCTGGTGCCAGGCATCCATGGAGCGGGCCATGAACAGGGCGATGCCCTCGTCGTCCTGCTTGATCGGGTGCGTCGAGGTCACGCCGCCGCCGCCCGAGAACTGGATCGGCGCATCGGTGATCGGCGGGTAATCCACCTGCTGCAACGACCCGTCTTCCTTTCGGAAAACTGCCTTCACCGTTGGCTGGATCGAGACGGTGTGCCCGTCCGCATCTTTGATCACCCGAACCGGCATCGCTGTCATAACCGACGACCGGACCTGATCCGCAAGGCTTTCGTAAATCTCTAGCTCGTCGGTGTAGCGTGTGCGCGGGTCCATGGGCCGACCTCAACCTTCCATGTGACGGCGGGAGGTGGGGCGGCTTGCCGTCGGCCGAGCGCCCTGGCGCGGACGCTCGTTCAGGGGACGAGGGGTGCCGGCAGGCCCTGGGCATCGATCGCTCAAGGCTGAGCGAAGCAGATCGCGTGCGTGATGCGAAACGGTTTTGCCTGCGGTGCCGGCCGCAGCCGCGATCGCCAACCGGAGAGACCGGTCTATACGGATGTAGAGATGCGAGGGGTACTGGACTGACATCTGCGATCCAATTCAACAAGGTCGCAGCATATCACCCATGGGAGCTAACGTCTTGCGCTTATTCGATATACCATACGAGGGATTAAATACCGAGATATACCAAAGACTGTTGGATTGGCATAAAGTACCTAGTTGTTTTCCGTTGCAACCTGCTTCTGACGCATAGCTCTATGAGCCCTTGTCCCCTGATAGACCCGAGCTATTGACTTGGCTAGTCGGCCGTCTTGCGAGGCGGCAAGCGTTACTATTTCTTGCATCTTGCTCTGCATGAACTCTGTCAATCGATCGATTTTTTTCGATGATTTTGTCCAGTCGATATCATTCTGGCGATCAGGGTCTATTTCATCCAAAGCTGCTCCAAAGCTATTACTAATAATAAATAGGAACCATATACGGTCCTTGCCGCCTAGATAGTCGACTAATCTCTCATATTCGTCTTCGCGATGCTCTACATCGCGGCTGGGCTCGAAGGACATTGCAACGCGCCCCTCTATTTCCTCGCTAAGAGATCTCTCGTTCTTTTCTGCGGCCTCCTTCAATTGCTCATGCAGGCCCCCGCGCACTCGAAACGTCAGCGTCGGCCGCTTCTCGGTGCCGGGATAGATACGGGGGCGCCCCTTGGATCGTTTTGCCGCGGCGTCGTCCGTCATCGCCTATCTCCAAGCATCCTAACTTGTGCTGTGCTAGCACCGCAAAAATAACTTGCCAACCCCTGCCCAATCTGTCCATATCAATTTGCGCGGTGTTATCACCGCACTTGTTGACGGATGGGAGGTGAGAGATGTCCGACGACATCATGCAGGTGCTGACGGAGCCGACTGTGGATGTCGTGCTGGCTGGACGCGTTCTGGGGGTAGGGCGGAACACTGCTTACAAGGCGGTTCGAGACGGCTCGTTGCCTGCCCTCAAGGTGGCAGGACAGTTCCGCGTCCCAACCGCGAAGCTCCGCGAAATGCTTGGTCTGCCAGCGCCACTCGCCGCCTGACCCCGCCATCCCGGCGGGCGCGGCCCGCTGGATCACCGCGCCGAGCCATCCGGCCAGCGCTCAACAGCAGGAACCGGACATGAGAAACCCCGCGACGCGCGGGGCGAACGCAGGGCTCTCGAATGCAGCTGTGGCGGCTTGCGATCAGAGAGATACGGCGGTTCGTCCCCTTCGGCAAGACTTATTCATCGCTCGACGCTTCGGTCTCCCGCCTGCCACGGCCGGAGCCCTGGCCGAGCTAGCATTTCCCTCTCGCGACGATTGGCGGTGCCGCCCATGACGGGTACTCCTCGCACGATCGCCACCGTCCGGAAAAATAACTTCCAGGAACTTCGCGTCGGTCTCGTGACCCACGCGGGGTGCCGCCTCGTCGATCTCCGGCTCTACGATCTGTCGAAGCCGAAGCAGGGCGCGCCCTTCCCGACCAAGGCTGGGTTCTGCCTCGCCTTGGACCGCCTGCCGAAGCTGATCGAGGCTTTGCAGGCCGCCGAGCGAGAGGTGTCGCAATGAATGCGCTCACCGCTTCGCTCGACGCCATTCCGCCGAACGCCATGGAGTCCGAACAAGGGCTGCTCGGCGCCATCCTCCACCACAACGATGCGATCGACCGGGCTCGGGATTTCGTCCAGCCGGAAGATTTCTCGGACCTGGTCCATCAGCAAATCTTTGCAGCGATGGTCGTTCGTCGCGATGCCGGCGAGGCGATCGACCTGGGGCTGATGAAGGCGGTCCTGGGAGATGCCGACCTCGGCGGCGTTACGGTTGGGCAGTACCTCGTCAACTTGATGCACGGCGCCACCACCGTCAGCAACGCCCCGAGCTACGCCCGCCTGATCGCGCAGGCCGCACGGATGCGGACCGTGTTCGAGACGGCGCAGATTGGCATTGCAGCGATGACAGGCAGCACCGTGCATGACCCGGCCGAGACCGCCGGCAGCATGATCGAGGCGCTGGACGCGGTGGCCAGCGCCGCCCTCGCCGAGCACGCCCGGCGGGTCTCGCTCGGTGCCAGCGCAGCCAACGTCCTCGCCCGAGCTAATCAGATCAGGCAGGGGACCGCCCCTCGTGGCGTGCCGTACGGCATACCAAGGCTTGATGCAGCGACACTCGGGATGCGTCCAGGACAGCTCGTCATCCTCGCTGGGCGCCCGGCCATGGGCAAAACGACGGTCGGTCTGCACGTCGCGATCTCGGCAGCTCGGCAATCCGGCCCCGTCGGGTTCTTTTCCCTTGAGATGGACGGGGATGAACTCAGTGAGCGCGTCATGGCCGCGGTCGCCTACGATCCGCGGGCCCGGGAGGTGATCTCGTATCGCGCCATCGCCGACGCGGGCAGCCTCTCAAATGAGGCAATGGAGCGGCTGATCGAAGCGCAGCGCACCTGCGCCGGTATTCCGGTCTGGATCGAGCCGCAGGCCGGTCTGACGCTAGCCCAGATCGCGGCCCGCGCCCGACAGATGCGGCTACAGGCCGAACGGCAGGGCAAGCCGCTGGCTGCCATTGTCGTCGACCACATTGGCCTAATCCGGCCGTCCAAGCGCTACTCGGGTAACCGGGTTCAGGAAATGACCGAGATCTCCTCCGGGCTGAAGGGACTGGCGAAGGAGCTAGGCATCCCCGTCATCGGGTTGTGCCAGCTCAACCGCGAAGTGGAAAAACGCCCCGACAAGCGCCCATTGCTCTCCGACCTGCGGGACAGCGGCTCGATCGAGCAGGATGCCGACGTGGTGCTCGGGCTGTTCCGGGAGGCCTACTATCTGGAGCACAAGGTCGGTCGGACCGATGAGGAGGACATCCGCCTCTCGGATTGCCAGAACGAGCTTGAAATCGAGATCCTGAAGCAGCGCTCCGGTCCGACGATCCGGGTCACCTGCTTCTGCGATGTCGCTTGCAACGTGCTGGCGGAGGCCGCCCGATGAGCTCGCTTCCCACCATGCCGGTGGGCGTAGATCGGCATATCGCCGACACCGCCCACATGACGAACGAGGAGGCTGGCGCCTACTTCCGCCTGCAGATCTTCGCTTGGCGCTCGCCTGGCTGCTGCTTGCCCGACGATGACGCTCGGTTCGCCCGGATGCTCGGGACCACCCTGAAGCGATGGGCTGTTCTGAAGCCAATCGTGCTGGCCAATTGGACACTCGAAAATGGCAATTGGAGCAACCAACAGGTCGCTCGCGAGCATCAATTCGTCAGCGAAAAAGTCGAGCGGAAGCGTGCCGCCGGGAGGAAAGGTGGACGGCCTAAGCCATTGGAATTACACGATCAGGAGGGGGCATTAGGTTCTGCGATTGAGGAGGAAACGGAAAGCAAAACGAAAGCAGCTAAAGCTAAAGCTAAATCTACCCCTATAGTCCCCACTGGGGACGAGGACCCGGAAGGCTTCGCCGAGTTCAAGGCAGCCTACCCGAAGCGTAGCTCGGTCTTCCCAACCACTCTAGCCCGGAAGCGCTGGCTGGAGGCTCGACGACGAGGCGCGACGCCTGCCGAGATCATTGCTGGCACGAAGGCCTACGCTGCCGAGCAAGAGCGCATCGGCAAGGCTGGTACCGAGTTTGTGAAGACCGCCGACAGTTGGCTGCACCAGCAGCGCTGGCGAGACTACGCTGCGAAGGCCGTTGAGGCAGCGCCAACGGCCGAGATCTCGACCGACGTCTGGCGCGAACGGGTGAAGGCCTGGAAAGCCAGAGGGGGCCACTGGCCCTGGCAGCAGCGGACTGAGCCGCCTGACGACCCGCGGACGAAGGTTCCGGCCCAAGTCCTCGCCGAAATCGGGATCGTCCACGGAAACGGGGCGGATCGCGCTGCGCAGTTTCGGAGGGTAGGCTGATGACCGCTGGCCTCGAAATCTTCGCCAAGGTCCGCGCGCTTCACGACCGTACTGATAGCCCGGGCGAGAAGGCTGCCGCTGCTGGCCCTATGAAAGTGCTCGCCCACGCAGCAGGTATGACGACCGCCGAGGCGCCGTCCAATCTGGATATCCGCACCGAACCAACGCCGACAAACGCCGCGACGTGCTGGACCTATTCGGTCACAGCATCACCGATCGAGAGATCACTCGCCGGGCAGGCGTTTCCCCTCGGACCGTTGGCAACACCCAAAAGTCGCGGCCATGACCCCGCGCCAGCATGCTGCCTTCAACCACAGGTTTATGAGCTGGCAGCCGAAAGACCGCCAGCCCTGATGGCCTTAATAGCCGCCGTAGAACCGGCGGGGACCGCCGTACTCGTAGTCGCCACCGCGACGACCATACCCGCCGCCGTAGCCGTATGCTGGCCGCCCCTCATAGTACCCACGAGGACCACCACCGTAGCCGTATCCGCGGTCGTTCGGCCGGCAGCGTCCCCACGGATTTGGATGAAAGCCGGGTCCACATCCGCCAGCCACGAACTCGATCACCGCATCACTGCGGATCTGGTCAGCCGAGAAGGGAGCGGCATTCGCCGAGGTCGCCGAACCAAGCCCCGCGGCTATCAAAGCGGCTATTCCCAGCATCTTCATGCGCATCATGACCTGAACCTCGTTAGCGCCCGGCATCGCTCTCAACCAGCCGGCGAGTTCGAAGGCTGCACCTCAGTCGCTGAACCGACGCTGACCCGCTGCCAAGCGATCCGTTCAGCCACGGCATTCGTCCCTTAGGCTGCCCTTCATTCCTTGAGCCTCGCCGCAGCCAAGGCCAACGAGATCCTGGCCCTGCTCGACGGTACCGGCTTTGCGGTCCGGAAGGTGTGCCGATGATCCTCACCGAACTGATTTCCAATAACGAGGAACCGCCGATGCCAGCGACCGACCTCGATCGTCAGTGGTTCAAGGCCAATCTGGGCCGGAAGTATCGCCATCGTCGAGCGACGCCTGCCGAAATTGCAGGATGGGAGGTGCCGCCACGGGCTGGCTTCGCGGCTTGGTGCATCATCCGCTGGTCGGACAGCGCGTCCGTCTCCTACGCGTTTCCGAGCGATGCGACCTGGGATGTTGCTGACGAGGAGTTGGCCGCACTCTTCGAACGCTTGAACGAGGACAGGGCATGAAGAGCCGCTCTATCCCGACCAAGCCCCCTGACCGCGACCGGCTCGTGGACGAGACCGCGGCCCGCGTCGCGGACGCCACGATCGCGGCCCTGCGAAGCATGTTCTCGGAGTCGTTCATTCGGGGCGTGATCGAGCGCGAGGCCAAGATCGCGGTGCAAGCCGCCTTCCTTTCCGAGGCCGAGCGCGCCCGTGTGGAGGCTCCAGCGCAACCGACTACCGGTCTGCGCGCCATAGACCTGACTCCTCTCGCGTATCGCCCCAAGAAAGTCTGCGAAATCCTCGGGATCAGCATGGCCCTGTTCCATAAGCTGGTCGCGGACGGGAAGCTCGGGGCCCGCAAGATCGGAAGCGCAACCATCGTTCGGAAGGAAGACCTCGACGCCTACCTCGCTGGATTGCCGCCGACGCCGGCACCCGCATCGGCTCCAAAGGGAAAGGCCCGATGACCGCTGGCCTTCTACTCCTGACCGTCGCCGCCGTCCGTGCGCAGGCTGCCTACATGAGACGGTTCGATGGGGTTGATGTCTCCCGCCCCCTGGCCCGCAAAGCCATCCTGTACGCCTTGGCTGGATCCGCGTGCTTCATGGCGGCGAAGGTGATGCGATGAAGTTGGAAACCTTCGCCTACCACTCCAGCCCGAGTGCCCGCGTATCCGCACTTGGCTCGGCCGTTCGCAGCTGCTCGATCACCGCCGTTAAGGCCGCCAGTGCTGCCGCACGGGGTTCGGCCGTCCTTGCCTCTCGCTTGTCGAGCGCTTCCGCAAAGCTGACGGACGCCTCCAGTGCTGCGTCGATCGCCATGTCGACGGGTGGGAGGACCACGACACGGCGCTTCAAGCTCTTCGCGGTGCTGGTAGCTGCCAAGGTGACCACCTCTCGCATTCCGAGCGTGCCGGTCTCGATGGCTATCACCCACGGCCTTATCACTGTCGTGACCAGCGGTGGCAAATCCGCATTATCCAAAATTCGACTCGTCACGTGCACGCTCCGATCAGTTGGCGTCCGACCCGGCGTCCTCGGCCGAGGGCGGAGGGTCCATCATCTCCAGTTGCCGCTTCGCGAAATCACAAGCGGCGAACTGCGGATTGATTTCGCACGACATTTCGAACGCCGCCCGCGCCCGCTGTGGCTGGGCTGCCACCCCCTCGCCGGTGCGGTAGGACTGTCCCAGCATGGCGCAGCCCCATGCTCCGCGCCGATCGCAGTCGAGGAGGAAGCTGCGGTACTCACAGGACTGCTTGTCCGCAACCGGGGCGCCGCGGAAGGTATCGTCGTGGTAGTGCCCGTTGCGGATACCGGCGGCGCGGTTCGTACAGCCGGCGGAGTAGCCCATCGCGCAGGCGAGCGCGTGAAAGCGCTGGCCGTCGAACGCATCGGGGACATCGAGCGAGTGGTGCTCGTAGGCTTGGGCGAGGTCGAAGCAGGCTGGCCCGTTCGCCCAGCGAACGCACAAGCCGTAGCAGTCGGCTGGGTGGAGGGCGCAGGTTCGCTCCGAGGGCCGCTGCGGAACTGCAAGGCCACGCCAGACCGGGCGCTCTCGCTCGAACACATCGGCGGGGCAGGACGCGATGACCCGTGCCGTGCGCGGATCGGCATGCAGGCGCTCCGAGATCTCCGTGGCTTCGGCCTTGTTGAACAGCGCCTCGCGAGCGGCTGCGTCGATGTCCACCTCCCCCTCGGCTCCCCCAGCTTGGATGAGCGCCAGGAAGATTATGGGGGCGAGCACAAGCGGAAGCATCGTCGAGCGCATGGACGCACGGTCGTCCACACTGCCTTTCGCCGCAAGGGGCCTAGAGCGGGCAAGGACGCCAACCTTGCCCGGCGAACCGACATTAAGAGGGTGCACGGACATGCGTAACGTCGTTGGCCTCCCCCAAGCCAAGCGTGAGACCCTGCATACGGTCTGGATCTACGGCACCGCCGCCGGCCTCGACGTCGTGCTGCGCACCGAGGCCGGCCCAGACACCGCCCCTTCGCTGCACGTCAGCGTGATCGCACCCGGCCCGACCGGCATTGAGGACCTCGCCGTGTTCCCGAATTCCACCGAAGGCCGTACTGGCGCCGACGTGGTCGCAGGCGCGGTGCTGCACGCGCTTGAGATTGCTGAGATTGAAGCAACGCCTGGAAGCGCCGCATGACCATCGGCCCGGAAACTTTCGCTAAGGTCCGTGCAGTACTGGAGCGCAGACAGCCATGATGCCCCGAGAGCAAGCCGCCTTCGTCGCCGGCATTCAGGCCGCCCAGCAGGCCGCCATGACGGCCGCCGTCACCATCGAGGTCCGCGACGACGCCCGAGAGGTTCGCCAGCAGGCCGCTGCCGCAGCCCTTCATGGTCTCGCCGCCGGATTGAAAGTGGCGTTCCTTGACATGCCGACGGCATCGGACCCCGCTGTCACAATGATGGCCGCGACCCAAACCTTACCCGTCAATCAGCCTCGGTGAACGCTGGCGTCACCCAATCGGCATCCTTCGCCGCCGTCAGGAACAGACCTCTTTCTCTGATATCGGTCAGGATCTCGGCCGCGTTTCCTAAGCCGACGATCCCCGACATCGTGTCCATCTCGTTGGCATCCATCGTGGCGAGCCGACGCCAACCGCTCGGACCGCCTGGTAGGTTCGCCCCATCCCGATCCGCTGTTGCAGCGAGCCGCGTGCCGTCGATTTCGGCGAAGGTGTAGACGTGTCCGCTGCTCATAGTCCGCGCTCCGGTAAGGTGCCAACGATGTAGGCAGCCTCCGGCGAAGCGCGCCATTGCCATCATCGCCGCGGCCGACAGCAGGGTACATGTTTCTCGCCCAGACTGTCGTGTGCTGAGGCTAGCCTATGAAGCCTCCGCTGTAAGGCCAGACACCGGACGATCATGTCGTAACCGCTCCGATGACCTGAGCACCGTCCGCACCCAACGGTCCGCCACCCCTGTAGTTTGATCCTATCTATTGTTATACCAGTTCTCGATAGGATCTGACATGCAAAATCTCCTGACTCGTCTCGGGCGTCTTGAAACCGCAATCATCGTGAAGCCGCCAAGTGCGGTGCGCCGCTTCCTGGTCCAAGGCCCGCATGGCTTAGGTGCAGGTGATGCAGCAGCGTTCCTCCGCGAGCGGGGGCATCACCTCGATGCGAAGGCGTTGAACATCATCCGCGTCGTCGTTGGTACCGAGGATGGGCGGCCGACCGACCTACCGCTGAAGGACCTTACGCCGGAGCAGTTGAGATGAGGGCTTGGCTGTTTCGCCGCTGCTTTTTACAGCCATCCTCGCGCCTAGGAGATGCCTATGCCGGGTGACGGTCGGCCATTCGAGCAAGGCCGGAGCGGTAATCCCAGCGGCCGCCCAAGGGGTGCCCGCAACCGTTCGACCCTGGCCCTGCAAGCCATCTTGGATGGCGAGAGCGAGGCATTGACCCGTCGGGCAATAGAGATGGCCCTGGGCGGCGACACGGTCGCGCTGCGAATGTGCATGGATCGGCTGATGCCGGTTCGGAAGGACCGGCCGATCACCTTCACTCTTCCTGAGATAGAGACGGCAGCCGACCTCACCAAGGCGACCAAGGCTCTGATGCAGGGTGTCGCCGACGGCGAGATCACTCCAAGCGAGGCCGCCGAACTGTCCAAGCTCGTCGATGCGCACGTGAAGGCCATCGAAGCCGTCGACTTCGCCGGGCGTCTTGCTGCCTTGGAAGAGGCAGCAGGTAACAAAGGAGGGCGCCGATGACACTGCGTACGATAGATAGGCTGACACGCCTGGAAGCAGGGTGCGCGCCGATAGTGACCGGCAAGCACCTCGTCTTTCAGGTTGAGGCTCCGCCTGGGACGCCGCTCAGCGATATCGTCGCCTTCCTGAAAGCCCGCGGCCACGCCATCCACGACGGCGACGACGCCTTCGTCATGAACCTCGGGGCCTACCGCATGGTCGAGGGCGAGCCGCCGCGGGACCTGTCGCCTGCCATCCTGACGGAGGAGGCGCGTGCCCAGGCCGGGGCAGCCGGCCAGTGGCCGAAGACCTGCGCTGCCTTCACCTTCCAGTTGGACCGGCCGAGGAACGTGCAATGACCCCGAAGCTGATCGAGCGTCTGAACCGCCTGGAAGCCGGACAGGCGGGGCGCGGCGGCCAGGGACCGGCATCCCGTAAGTTGACCCAGGTTTGGCTCCGGGCCGTCGCCATTGCGCTCGGCGGCTATCCTCGGCCGTGCGCGTCGGCACCGCCGCACCCGGAGGACTCCTTCAGCGACGGCTTCGCTCGGGCGCTCGGGTATGTCGATCACGATGACATGGAGGCCCAGGCCGAAACGAACCCTGATGAGTGGGGCCAGCGGATCGAACGGGCGGACGCCGCCCTGTGCCAACGGTACGGCGCTGCCGCCTGCCCTGATCCGCACAGTTGCAGTTCCGAGATGATGATCGCGGCGCTGAATGAGTGGGCCGGAGCGAAGGCGCAGAACCCTGACT
This sequence comes from Methylobacterium sp. WL116, assembly GCF_008039455.1. Taxonomy (NCBI): domain Bacteria; kingdom Pseudomonadati; phylum Pseudomonadota; class Alphaproteobacteria; order Hyphomicrobiales; family Methylobacteriaceae; genus Methylobacterium; species Methylobacterium sp. WL116. The sequence goes on along the minus strand of NZ_VRUV01000016.1, from coordinate 4,667 downwards.
GGCCCGCGGCAGACGATAGCGGCACCCTCGCCCGCGCCCTCACCGCCTATGGCGTTCCGGCCGAGCCCGTGGAGACGCACTAATGACCTCGAACCTGATGACGCGGCTGACCCGGCTCGAAGGGCAAGCTGTTCCGCCTCCTGCCATGGCCAACCCATTGAACCCTGGCATCCGACTGTTGCTGCTGCTCCTGGCTGTCCACGCTGGTGGCCTCGGGCCCAAGCAGTCCATAGCTGAGGGCGTGGCGCGAGCGCTCGGTTACGAGCACGTCAGAGAGATGCGGGCTGCGATGCAGGCCGAGGGGGCAGCGTTCATCGGGTGGAACTGTCGGCACCGCGAGGCGGTCACGCTGCTCCTAAGCCAGCGGAACGGCGGCCCGGTGGCTGGGATGGACCGCAACGAGGCGGCGATCCGATCCTTGATCGCGGACATGCCCGAGGCGTTTCAGGCGTACCCCTACCTCGTAAATGCAGAGCCGGCGATCATCCTCGCGACTGAATGGGTAAGCCTGTGACGCCGCCCATCCTCAGCAAGCGCCTGGCCGCCTTGGAAGCTACCCAAGAGACCATGCCCAGGCACTACACGCCTGATGAGATCGAAGCCGCTCGGCTCCGGTATGAAGCCCTCCTGGAAGAGCCGTGCGAGCGCACCCCGCAGCAGGCGGCCTACTACGCGACCCGGACGCTGAAAGAGATCGCCGCGGACTACGACGCCATGCTCAAGGGCACTCCGGCGCTGTGGCTTCTTTGAGAAGGTCGCGGCACCACAACGGTGTCCCTTGCATCACTCGCCCGGAACTGACGGCGGACGAGCAGATGGCGCGGTACGAAAGATATAGATTGGGTTAATTTCTCGTATGTGTTGATCCTGATTTGGAAGATAAATCCGTTCTGAATGACCAAATTATGGTTTGGCCCGTGCTATAAAGCGACGCTGCCATTAGTGCCATGGCAGGGTGATTGCATTTGTAAAGTTTGGCGAACGCGATAGCTTCTGCAGGGGAGTCTGCCTGAATGTTGCGGCCGTCCACTGCTCGTCCAGACCGCCCATCATCGAAGCGTAAGATGCATTCTAAGCGGTAGATTGGCATGGTTGCCTTCAAGCCTTGCAGGCATGTGAACGAAGATAACGCATTAAATGATAAAGCATCGAAACTTCTGTCATGCGTTGAACTCTGGAACTAACTAACATTGAGGATTGACAAGCCGGCGAAAGGACCGTCGCGCCACATGACCCGCATGCGCACTGATCGCTGAGAACCCTGCAGCTTCAGTTCGACACAGTCCGATAGCGGTTCTCTCTGTGAGACCGAGATCCTGGCCCCTTCCTTTGAAACGTCCCGCACGACGCAGGGGATTTCATCCCCATCATCCGTGCGTAGCGCCCCAATGATCATTGTCTCACGGCGCGGAGATCGCCGGGGGGATTTAGGTTCGTCCATGCTGCTTTGCCCATCGAATGAATGAAACGTAGGCGTTCAATGGTTCAGAAAGGCTCACCAAAGGAGTAGATCGACCAAAATCTGAACAGATTTTCGATCGCCATCTTCCACTTTAGCGGGATATATGCATTATATCTGCTTCTGTAGGTTGCATGCGATTGAGGGTCAGCTATGGATGAAACGGAACAGGGCTTGTCTGACAACAAGCTCGACATGACGGCCGAACTCGTCGCCGCCTACGTCTTGAATAACAACGTGCCGATGAGCGAACTGGCGGCTCTGATCACCAAGGTGCATGCTGCCCTTACTGGCCTCGGCAATGAAGCCCCGGTCGAACCCGTGGGCCCTGAGAAAGCGACCGCAGCTCAGATCAAGAAGTCGGTCACGCCGGATGCGCTGATCAGCTTCGAGGACGGTAAATCCTATAAGACGCTGCGCCGGCACCTGACGCTGCGGGGTCTGACTCCCGAAGCCTACCGGACGAAATACGGCCTGCCGGCCGACTACCCGATGACGACCGCCAACTACTCGGCGCAGCGTTCCGAGCTGGCGCGCTCCCTTGGTCTCGGTCAGATGCGGCGGAAGTCATCGCTCGGGGCTACTTCATTGGATGAGATCTTCGCCGCGACACCCGCGACCCGCGGTGGCAAGGCCAAGGCTGATAGCACTTCGTAGACTGCCTCGATGGTCCGTGGGTGGAGCGAGGCTGCCGAAACAGCTTAAGGCCACTCAATGGCACACCTTGCTACCTGACTGATTACCGCCAGCTTCGTATGCTGGCGGTGCGGTAGCTTCACTTTTGAGTGAGCCAGCGGTGGAATTAATCAAATATTTTGGGTTTGGTACGATACTTAATTTGATTTTGCGTTACGAGCTTAGAACGACAATGATCGGCACCAAGCGCAAGAAAAGTCTCGGTGTTTTTGGCGTGGGTGCCGATGATCTTGCATTGATCAGAGCTCAGGCAGAAGTCGTGCGGAACCGCATGCCTACGTTGCTCTTCGAATTGCAGGAAACGTTTGCAAGTTGGCCAGAGATTGATGCGGCGTTGCGAGTGCCCGAGGTTCATGAAGCACGCGTTGCGCACTGGATCATGGTTGCCTCTGGTGAAATCGGGGCGGCCTTTGACGAGTCAATCGAGCGGTTGGCAACGGCGTTCAGCAGAAACAAGGTACCGGCTTACGCTATCGTCATCTGCCATTCTGTAGTGTCGCGAGCCCTTGTTCGTGAACTTGGTCTGGCCGCACCGATCCCGCAAGCGTTCGGGACGCCCCGAACGTTGAAGCGGATCAGCGAGCATCGGGCTCTTACCCGCGTCATTAGCCAGCTGGCTTGGTTCGATCTGGAATTGTTGTTGGAGACCTACACGCGGGTCGATGACGAGCGGCACCATGATGCCCTCATGCAACTCAAAGGTTTCCAGAACCAAGTCCAGGACATCGTGGCCGGCGTGACTGAGGGGGCCAACGCCGTCAGCAGTCGTGCCGGGCTCACTGTCCAAGCCATCACCGAGACCGCGAGCCTTGCTAAGACCGTGACAGGCGCGTCAAAGGAGGCTTCCCAGAACGTCGATGGCGTAGCGGCGGCGGCGGAGGAGTTGTCGGCATCGTTGAGCGAGGTGTCACAGCAAGTCACACGTGCCGCCGAGATCGCGCAAGCCGCCAACCAAGCAGCACAGCAGACCGACGCGACCGTCCAAGGCTTGTCCGGGTCCGCATCTCGTATTAGCGATGTCGTGTCGCTCATCTCCTCGATCGCCAGCCAGACCAACCTCTTGGCTCTTAACGCGACGATCGAGGCGGCACGGGCTGGCGAGGCGGGTCGTGGGTTTGCTGTGGTGGCGGCAGAGGTGAAGAGCCTCGCCGGCCAGACCGCAAAGGCAACGGAGGAAATCTCTGCGCAGGTCGCAGGGATGCAGAGTGCCACAGCTTCCGCTGTCACGGCGATCGAGCGGATCGCCACAATGATCAGCGAGATGGATCAGGTCGCCGCTACGATGGCAGCCGCCGTCGATCAGCAGCGGGCGGCAACCCAAGAAATCGCAGGGAATGTGAGCCGAGCCGCTGCGGGTACCCAAGAGGTCGCTGGCAGCATAACGGGCGTCAGCAACGCAGCGAACACGGCTGGAACGGCAGCCAACGAGTTGCAAGGTGTTGCTCGTCAGTTGGCAAGCGAGGCGGTCAAACTCGAGAACGCCATGTCTATTTTGGTAGCTCAAGGGCGGGCAGCATGATCGGCTTGCCGTCACAAACCTGACAGGAGCACGATAAGGGCGAACGCCTACGACTCTACCACCATTTCTGGGGGGCGCCTGTAGCTTGCATCAAGCCTCAGGGCATCTGTGACCGCACAGCCTGTCTAGGTACGTTGAACGCTCAGGCGGCGTGAGATTGATGCACGGCGACCGGTGGCAAGGCATCACGCCTGCCTACAAGACGGACTCTCATTCTCGTTGGCAGGGTGTATGCCGGCATCAGGGCTACAAGCCTCCCGATAGGCGGATGCGGAACTATGAGCCGACAGATCATTCCACTACGCCCGAAGGGGGCTGAGCAATCGGCTCTCGCTCGGACCGATGTCGCCGCCGTAGCGCTCCTGGCCGGGGGACAAGCTACGAGCCTGCAGGCGGCACGGGCTGAGGTGATCCTCGCGGACCTGCGGCTACGGCGGGATGAAATGACGGCGTTGCTCTCCGACCTGCGTAGCCGGGAAACGAGTAGGCTACCTCATATCGATATTGCGAACGCCAACCTCATCGCCGCGATCGTTCAAGGGGTGGTGCAGGTTGATCTGTTCATCGCGCAGGCCCAAGGCCTGTTGGAGATGACCGAGCAACCAGGGGCTCCTCGGCCTGGTGCATCAGAACAGGCGCTGAAAGGCGCCTAATGCCGGTAGCGTTCGGCGAGGGCCATGAGGGCTCCTGCGAGCTCGGTGAGGTTGGCCGAGGCCGCCTCGACCTCGCGGGTGCCGGCGGCGGTCTGCTGGCTCGCCTGGCGGATGTTCTGCAAGGCGCCCATCACCTGCTCAATGCCGAGCTGCTGCTGGTTGGTCGAGGCGATGATCTGCTGGAAGGTCTGCGTCGCTTCTTCGACCCGCGCCGTGATCTCCTCGATCGTGCGCTGGGTCGTGTCGGAGCGCGCCTTGCCGGTGGCCGCCCGCTTGACCGCCTCCTCCGTCAGCATCACCGAGGTGTTGATGCCGCGCTGGATCTCCGAAAGGATGCCGC
>NZ_VRUV01000169.1:0-8473 GCF_008039455.1 Methylobacterium sp. WL116 | reverse complement strand
GAGGAGGGAAGTCGCGCGGGGCGGGGCACCGCGGGGCGAGGATCAGTCGGTGATGAAGCCGACGCGGCCGCGATAGCCGCGCCCGAGCGGAGCGGTGCCGGCGGTGCCGTAGACCCGGTTGATCTGCCCGAGCAGGATCGCCTGGCCGTCGGTGGCGTCGACGAAGGCGTCGTCGGGGCGCGTCACCTGCCGGGGCTCCATCGCCTTGGCGATGTAGGGGGTGACCATGATCATCAGCTCGGTCTCCTGCCGCTGGTAGTCGCGCGAGCGGAACAGGGCACCGAGGATCGGCAGGTTGACGAGGCCGGGCAGGCCGTTGATCGCCGCCTTGCTCTTCTGCTGGATCAGGCCCGCGGTCATCATCGTGGCGCCCGAGGCGAGCTCGACCGTCGTCTCGGACTTGCGCACCGTCAGGCCCGGAACGGCCGAGGTCGTGTTGCCGCTGACGAACGAGTAGGAGTTCTGTGGGTCGATCTCGCTCACCGACGTGCCGACGCGCACGGAGATGCGGTTCTCGGCCATCACCACCGGCGTGAAGTTGAGGGTGACGCCGTAGGGCTTGAAGGAGATGCCGACGACGCACGTCGGCTGGGTCCCCGCGACGAGGCTCGGCGTGCAGCTCTGGCTCGACGGGACCGGCAGCTCGCCGCCGGCGGTGAAGTTCGCCGACTCGCCCGAGATCGCGGTGAGCGTCGGCTCGGCGAGAACGCGCGAGACGCCGGCCTGCTCGAACGCACGCAGCGTCGCCGTGATGCTCGCGCCGCCGGTGCCGTTGATCGTGCCCGAGAGCAGGTTCCCGGCCGGGAACTGGCCGCCCGAGAGCGAGAGCGGCGTCACGTTGGCGAGGTTGAGCCCCGACCAGCTGCCGCTGAGGTTGATCCCGAACTGCTTGAGGACGGTGCGCGCGACCTCGACCACGGTGACGCGCAGCATCACCTGGTCCTTGTTGCGGATCGTCAGGTTGTTGATCACCGCGCCGCGGGCTCCGGCGCCGCCACCGCCGGCGGCGCCGCCGGACACGCCGACGAAGGCGTTGGCGATGTCGATCGCCTGCTGCGCCTCGGACGAGGAGCCGACCGAGCCGGACAGCAGGATCGAATCGCCGGTGACGCGCACGTCGAAGCGGCCGCCGGGAATGCTCTGGCCCAGGAGCTGGCGCAGCGCCCCAAGCTTGAGGTCGCGCGCCACCGTCACGTCGAGCGCCGCGATCTGGCGGCCTTCCGCGTCGAGGATGAAGATCGAGGTCGCGCCGTCGGCCATGCCGATGACGAAGACCTTGCGGGTCGAGCGCACCACCGCGTTGGCCACCGCCGGGTTGGCCACGAACACCTCCTTGGCGTCGCGCGGCAGGTCGACGATCACGGAGCGGCCCGCGGTCAGCTCGATCTTGCGGGTCGTGCTCGCCTCCGCCTGCCCGACGGACAGGACCGGGGCGGGCCCAAGCACCGCGCGCTCCTGCGCCGCCGCCGGAGCGGTTCCGAAGGCCGTCAGCAGGGCGAGCAGGCCGGCGAGCGGGCTCGCCAGAGGATGGGTGAGGGGGCTCGCGGGATGGCCGGCGAGCGTCGGTCCGGAATCCGTCATCGGCTGCACCTCGTCGTGCGGTTCGGGCATCGGGGGGCTCACCGGGTCTGCTGCCGGCTGACGCCGAAGCGCATCACCGTCAGGGCCGCCTCCTGAGGCGCGGCCTCGGCTTCCGGCGGGCGGCCGGAATCGGCCAGGCTGCGCAGGGCGAGGGAGAGGGAGCCGACCTTCTGGGCCAGCGTGATCTTCTCGGCCTGGCCGGGGGTCAGGGCGAGGGTCGCGGTCTCGCCGGTGACGACGTTGGTGCCGTTCTTCTCCTGGATCAGCTGGCCGACCGCGAGCACGCGCACGTCGGTGAGGATGGTCTGAGAGACCTGCACGTCGCTGCCGGTCGCCTTGGAATTGTCCTCGTCGCGGAAGGTGCGAATCACGTCCACCCGGTCGTTGGGCAGGATGAAGCCGCCGGCCGAGTTGGTGCCGCGGCTGTCGGTGACGATCGCGACGGCGCGCATCCCGGAGGGCAGGATCGCGGCCATGAAGCCGCTGTCGGGCCGCACGAGCTTCTGCGGGCGGATCGGCTCGCCGGCCAGGAAGGCCGAGCGGATCGTCGCGCCGGCCGTCTCCTCCAGCGCCTTCGGCACGTCCTTGCGGGTGATGTAGCCGGGGGTCAGCGCGTCGTCGGGCCATTTCTGCCAGCGCAGGTCGGCGACCTGGAGCACCTGACCCATGGGCAGCTCGGCAGCCGCGACCAGCACCTCGGTCGTCGGCGGCGCGGGCGCCTCGACCCTGACGACGGGCGGGGGCGGCGGATCGCCGCCGCTCATCAGGAAAGCCGCTCCACCGCCCGCGACGAGGGCGATGGCGAGGACGGCAAGACGCGCTGGTTTCATCGTCGGGCCAAAGCATGGAACGGCAGGGTTGCCGCCCGTTGACCGACGTTAGGGCCGAATTCCTCAAATTAGGGTTAAGAAGGCATGACCATCGCGTTTCGTCCGCTGTCCGAGGACGGTCTGACCGGACGGCACGGTGAATGACGCGGTTCCGGCCGCCTAACGCGGTCGTCCGCCCGTCGCGCCGATCTTCATCGTCAGTCGGTGCCGCTGGCAGCTCGGTTCGGGGCTCAGCCGCCGAGGGCGCGGGTCCAGACCAGGGTCTCGGGCAGGATCACCAGCGCGGAGGCTGCGAGCGCGATGCCGTAGGGGATGCCGGTCTTCGCGTCGTGCAGGTGCAGCGCGAAGGGCAGGCGGGCGACGACGGAGGGCAGGGGATGGCTGCGTGCCAGGAGGATCGCCAGCGTCAGCGCTCCACCAAGGATCGAGGCGACGAGCAGGTAGTCGAGAAGCTGGTCGAACCCGATCCAGAGCGCGGTCGAAGCCGCGAGCTTGGCGTCGCCGCCGCCGATCTTGCCCAGCGAGAACAGGGTGAAGGTGACGGCGAGCACCAGCGCGCCGGCCGCGAGATGCATCCCGATCTCGGGAAGGCTGAACAGGCCGGTGGCGGCGACCACGCAGAAGCCGGCGATTAGGGCCAGCGAGATCCGGTTCGGGATCAACATCGTGAGAAGGTCGCTCGCCGCGGCGTAGGCCATGAAGAACGGGAAGACGATCAGGAGGCCGAAGCTCGCCAGACCGGTGCTAGCCATCACGCTTGCCATGACCGTTGCCATCATCCTTGCGATCGCGGTCGATTAGACCGTCGATGGGGTGTCCAAGTCGCGAGTGTCGGGCGCGGGCGTGAAGAAACCGCAAATTCCGATCCAGGCCGCGCCCGGACGCACGGGCCCGAGATCGCGGACGACGCGAAGCCGATCCCGCGGGGGCGGGATCGGCTTTGGCCCGCGGCGGGGCAGGGCATGCGCGCCCGCGAGGGAAGCACCGCACCCCGACTTACGGCCCGTGTCCGCCGTGACGGTCCGTCGGCCCGAGCCCCGATCCCCTGGCCGCCTCCCGTGGGAGGGCCGGGAGAGCGGGACGTTGCCGCCAACTGCGCCGTTTCCGATGGACGCGAAGCCGAACTACTGGACGAGCTGGTTCGAGACGCTCGTGAAGGTATTCTTCAGCTTGGAGCCCAGGGTCGACAGCGTGCCAATGATGACCACGGCGACGAGGGCGGCGATCATGCCGTATTCGATCGCGGTGGCGCCGGACTCGTCCGAAGCGAAGTTCTTGAACATGGTCTTCATGGCTTCAATCCTTGGTCGAAACACTTGCGAGGTAACCGTCGAAGATCTGTTGTTTCGATCGGCGGCAGATGGAGGATGCCGAACCCGCCTTGCCATTCGGTTAAGTCGGTCCGCGAAAGCGCTAAATCGAGGCACGACCGCCCGCATGGTGAAGAAAGCGTCAAGTCTTCGGCGCTCCGCCACGGCGCCGGCTTAGCGGTTCCTTCACCAATAAGGTGTTGCCTGGAGGCGAACGGGATGCGCGCCTCGGCGCGTCGCACCGCTCTGCAGGCACCACGCCCGCGCGACGCGCCTCCAGCGTATTGATGAGTCTCAGCAGCCGATGCGCCTCACCCAGCCCCACCGCCCGTCCCGTGCCCGCTCGGCCAAGCGCCTGCCGGGCGTCGCCCTCGCCGTCGCGCTCGCCTTCGCGACGGCCCCCGCGCTGCGGGCGGAAACCCTGCCCGTCGTCACGGTGATGGTCGACAACGCCAAGGTCATGCGCCTGCCCGAGCGCACGCAGACGGTGATCGTCGGCAACCCGATCATCGCCGACGTCACGCTGCAGAAGAACGGCGTGCTGGTGCTGACCGGCAAGAGCTTCGGCGCGACCAACCTGATCGCCCTCGACGCCGCCGGCGCGATGCTGGCCGAGACGACGATCCGGGTGGAAGCCTCGCAGGCTTCGGTGATCACCATCCAGCGCGGCGCCGAGGAGCGGAACTCGTATTCCTGCACGCCGTACTGCCAGCCTTCGGTGCAGCTCGGCGATTCGACCAAGTATTTCGGCGACGTCAGCGGCCAGGCCGAGACCCGCCGCAACCTCGCCACCGCCGGGTCGACGGGCCCCGGGCGCTGACATTCCCGCCCGACCGCGGGCCGATTTCTAGCCGCGACCGGGCATCACCGCCTCCAGCGCCGCCAGGATGCGGGACAGGTCGGCCTCGTCGACAAAGACGTGCGGGCTGATCCGCAGGCGGCCGAGCCGGGCGCTGACGAATACGTTCCGCCTTCGCAGCTGCGCGACGAGATCCTCGGCGGCGGCACCCGGCACCGTGACGCCCAGGATGTGCGGGCTGCGCAGCGCGCGCAGCGGCACCGCGAGGCCGAGGGCCTGCACGCCTTCGGCGAGGCGGTCGGTCAAGTCCCGGAGCCGGCCTTCGATCGCCGGCACGCCCCAGCCCGCCACGAGTTCCAGGCCCGTGGCCGCCATCGGCAGGCCGACCGGATCGTGGCATTCGCCGCGGTCGTAGCGGCGTGCGCCCATGACCGGCGGGCGGTTCCCGGCATGCTCGGCGAGGGGCCGTCCCTCCTGCCGATGCGGTGCCGCGTAGAAGAAGGCGAGGCTGTAGGGGCCGAGCACCCACTTGTAGGTCGGGAAGGCCAGGAAATCGGGCTTCAGCCGAGCCACGTCGATCGGCATCGCGCCGACCGCCTGGGTCGCGTCCACCACCAGGGCAGCGCCGGCCGCGCGGACGGCCGGAGCGAGACGGTCGAGGTCGATGATTGTCCCGTCCGCCCAGTGCAGCGGCGTGACGGTCGCGACCGCGAGCGGCGGCGCACCGGGGCGGGCGATCGCTTCGAGGAGCGCCGCCGTCCAGTCGCCGGCGTCCGGGCGCGGCACCGCCTCGACCACCATGCCGGCCTCCGCGGCGAGGCGGTCGAAGGCCAGGCAGAGCGATGGAAACTCCTCGGCGACGCGCAGGATGCGCCCGCCCGGCACCGGTGCGATCGCGGCGCGCCCGCTCGGTCCAGGGCGGCACCTCGGAGCGTGGATGGGCCCAGGGCAGGCTCTTCACCCGCATGCCGGCCTCGCCCGCCTCGCGCACGCTGCGCGGAAGCGGCGTCCAGGCGGCGGCATCGAGGTAGGCGACCTCCGCCGGCATCTCGAACAGGTGCCGCTGGCAGGCGAGGGGCGAAGCCATGGGCGCGCTCGTCGACGGGTCGCCGCTCAGGCGGCGCGGCGGCGCTCGGGATAGAGGCCGAGCAGGCCCTCGGCGTCGGCCCGCGCGATGCCGCGCTCGGTGATCAGGCCGGTGACGAGGCGGCCGGGGGTGACGTCGAAGGCCGGGTTGGCGACCGGGCTGCCCGGCGAGACCACCTGGATCGTGGCGAAGCCGCCATCCTCGAGCCGCCCGGTGAGATGGGTGACCTCGCGTGCGTCGCGCTCCTCGATCGGGATCTCGGCAACGCCGTCCTGCAGGGTCCAGTCGATCGTCGAGAACGGGAGCGCCACGTAGAACGGGATGCCGTTGTCGTGGGCGGCGAGGGCCTTCAGGTAGGTGCCGATCTTGTTGCAGACGTCGCCCGACGCGGTGGTGCGGTCCGAGCCGACGATGCAGAGATCGACCTGCCCGTGCTGCATCAGGTGGCCGCCGGCGTTGTCGGCGACGACGGTGTGCGGCACCCCGTGGCCGTTGAGCTCGAACGCGGTGAGCGCCGCGCCCTGGTTGCGGGGCCGGGTCTCGTCGACGATCACGTGGACCGGCACGCCGGCCTCGTGCGCGACGTAGATCGGCGCCAGCGCCGTGCCCCAGTCGACGGTGGCGAGCCAGCCGGCGTTGCAATGGGTCAGGACGTTGACCGTCCGGCCGGTCCGCCGCGCGATCTCGGCGATCAGGCCGACGCCGTGGTTGCCGATGGCGCGGCAGCTCGCCACGTCCTCCTCGGCGATGCGGCCGGCCTCGGCGAAGGCGCGGGCGAATCGCTCGGGCGCCTGGACCTGGCGCAGGTTCCCCGCGACCCGGTCGAGCGCCCAGCGCAGGTTGATCGCCGTCGGGCGGGTCGCGGCCAGCGCCGCCACCGCGTGGTCGAGGCCGGCATTCGAAGCATCCTCGCGCATCGCGAAGGCCAGGCCGTAGGCGGCGGTCACGCCGATCAGCGGCGCGCCGCGCACCACCATGGTGCGGATCGCGCGCGCGGCGTCGTCGAGGCTCGCCAGCCGCTGCAGCTCGAAGGCGAAGGGCAGGCGGGTCTGGTCGATCACCTGGACGCTGACGCCGTCCGCGTCGGGGAAGATAGTCCTGTAGGGGCGGCCGTCGATCTTCATGATGACGGTCTGCCATATCGAAACGCGTTTTGCACCACCGCGCGCGCGTTCCGCGGGATCCCGAAGGTCAGGTCGGGTCGCGCCCGATCGCCGCGCCGGTGAGCATCGCGACGAGGTCGGCCTGGCGGGCGGTGCCGGTCTTGGCGAAGATCGCCTTCAGCTGCGTGCGAATGGTCGCCGACGAGACGCCGTGCACGTCGGCCAGCGTGCCGACCGTGTGCCCGTTCGTCAGCCCGCGGGCGACGCGCGCCTCGGCGGGGGTGAGGTCGAACAATCCCTGCATCAGCTCCGCCGGAAGAGCCCGGCCCTGCCGGAGATCCGCCACGACGAGGATCGTCGCCGCGGCGGCGAACACGTCGCGGGCGGCCCCGCGCACCGGCACGAGGTGGGCGATCATCGCACCGCGATCGGCCCGCGCCGCGATCGGGATGGAGGCGACGGTGTTCGGGTCGCCGGCCTGCACCGGCGCCGCGAGCGCGCGCACGAGGAGGCCGTCCGCGCGCGGGTCCGTCAGGTGGACGCGATCGGACCGATCCTGGGCGACGGAGGGCACGAGGCCGGCGAACAGGCCGTTGGCGGCGATCACCCGGTTCCCCGGTGACAGGACCGCGGCCGGCAGGCCGAGCAGGTCGAGGGCCGAGACGACGCTGCGGGCCTGCGCCAGCCCGAGGCGGGCGGCGATCAGCCCGGCGCGGGCGAGGTGCGCGCGCAGGGGATCGAGGGCGCGCACGGTCTCCGGCGTGAACGGCCCCGCCGCGAAGGCCCGTTCCCAGGAGAAGATCACGGCATCCTCCCCCACCGTCGGGATGGCAACGCCGGTGCACCAGCCGAGGCCGCGGGCCCGCAGGAACCCGTACATCGGGTCCGCGTCCATCTCCGCATGGGTGAACAGGTCGAGGTCGTGGACGAAGCCCGAATGGCCGAGCGCCAGCGCGCGGCCCGGGCGCGGGTTCACCGCCATCAGGCCGGTGGCGATCGCCTCCGGCAGGTGCGTCAGGAGGGCGCCGGTGGCGCGCCACCGGGGGCCGTGCCGCCCCTCGGCGAGGATGATGGCCCCGACGGACCCCGTCGCGGCGGCGATCCGGTCGAGCACCTCCGGCCAGATCTCGGGCACGACGGCGGCTTCGTAGATCAGGTCGACCAGGGCGTCGAACTCGGCGGGGGCAAGCATCGTCGGTCTTCCCAGGCGGCCCGGAGGCCCGGCCGGGGGGAAAGGGAAGCGTTTCCGATCCGGGCCGTCCTCGCAAGGGCAAAGCCCGGGACGTGAAGGATTTTTCAACCTTAAATGCGCGTTAACGTAAGGCGCCTAGCCTCCGGGGCAGAGTCTCCTTTCGCGTCCGGTCCCGCATGCGCTCGCTTCGCCGCTCCGCGTCGCCCTACGATACCTTCGTCGACACGCTGCGCCCGTTCCTGGCGCGGCGGCTGACGGAACTCGGTGGGCTCGTCCTGTTCACGGGCGCGATCGCGCTGACGGTCGCCCTCGCGACGTGGTCGATCGACGACCCGAGCCTCAACCACGCCACCGACCACGTCGCGCACAACGTGCTCGGCCAGCCCGGGGCGGTGGTCTCGGATCTCGCCATGCAGATCCTCGGGCTCGGCGCGCTCGCCTTCGTGCTGCCGCCGGCGCTGTGGGGCGTCCGGCTGATGCGCGAGCGCGACCTGCCGAACGGCGGCATGCGCATCGCCCTGTGGATCATCGGCTTCTGCGCCGCGAGCGCGGTGGCCAGCGCCCTGCCGCC
>NZ_VRUV01000168.1:0-8477 GCF_008039455.1 Methylobacterium sp. WL116 | reverse complement strand
TCGCCGGCAAGCCGGAGCTGATCCGCCAGGCCGAGGTCAACGGCAAGACGATCTTCCGGGTCCGCGTCGGGCCGCTGGCCAAGGCGGAAGCCACGAGCCTCTGCACCGAGCTTCAGGGCGCCGGCGGCGCCTGCGTTGCGGCGGGCTGCGAGGGCGGCTGCGCGGTCGCGGTCTGGCTCGGCATCTGCGGCGTCGAAGCCGCCGCCATCCGGCCGGGCTTGGGGCGTGCGGCGGATGCATCGTCGCCCGGCAGCGTCATGGTCGGGACCGGCGAGATCGGGGACGATTCCGCCTGGGCCTCGCGCTGGACCGCCGGGGGCGGGGTGTCCGGCCGGACCACGACGGTGCGGACCTTGCGCGGCTGGCCGAACACGTCGAACGAGGCCGAGCCCGGCGTGAGGTTGGCCGTCTCGCCGCGATCCTGTGCCGGCCGATCCTGCCCTTGCGCCGCGCGGGCGGCCTGGGCCACGTCGAGGGGCTGCTCCTCGCGGTTGACGATGCGGATCTGGCTGTCCTTGGCCTTGGGCTCGTAGATCTGGCGGTTCTGGTCCGGGATCTCGACGCCGTCGGCGACCTTCGGCGCGACCTTCACCGGCGAGGTGTCGGCCTGGATCACCGGCACGCCGCCGCCGCTGCCGCCGCGGCTCAGGCCCTTGTAGGTCAGTGCGCCGGTCACCGCGACGACGACGACGGCGACGCCCGCGCCGACCGTGACCAGCCGCCGGCGCGGCTTCACCCGCTTCAGGCTGCGCTGGTCGTAGGCCTCGGAACCGCCGTCCTGGTAGGTCTGCGCGTCGCCGTAGGCCACCGGCTGGTCGGAGCCGTGGTCGACCGAGGCGAGATACTGGTCGAACGCGTCGGCCGGGGTGTTGCGCTGCGGCTCGGCGTAATCGTTCGGATGATGGGCGGCCTCGTTGCCGAAGCTCGGCTCCTGGCGGCCGCGATGGGCGGACGCCTGGGGGGCGGGCTCGCGCCGGTCGTCGCGGGCGGCGAGGAGGGCGCGGAAAGGATCGTCCTGGCCGACGATGCGGGCGAGTTCCGCCAGCGGGTCGGGCTTCTGCGCGGCAGGTTCGACGGCCCGCGGGGCCGGCGAAGGCTGCTGCAGATCGCGCGCGAAGGCGTCGAAATCGACAGGCGCACGCGAAGCGTTCGTCATGGCAGCATCCTTATCCTACGCCGACTTAGGGGGCGCACTCATCGCATCGCGTCCGGAGCGCTCACGCCAAGCACGGCGAGACCGGATGCCAGGACGCCTCGCAGCGCTTCGATCAGCGCCAGCCTCGCCCGAGTCGACTTTCGGTCGGTTGGATTAACAAACCGTAATTGCGGCAAGTCTTTGCCCTTGTTCCAGAAACTATGCAGGCTGCTCGCCGTTTCATAGAGGTGGAACGCGATCCGGTGCGGTTCGTGGGCGGCGGCGGCCGCCTCCAGCACGCGGGGGTATTGCGCGATCAGCCGCAGCATCTCGGCCTCGCCCTCATCGGACAGCAGCGCGAAGTCCGCATCACCCAGCGCCGCCGCATCGGCGGGATCGAAGTCGGGGAACGCCTCGCGTGCCTGGCGCTGCACCGAGCGGATGCGGGCATGGGCGTACTGGACATAGAAGACCGGGTTGTCCTTCGACTGCTCGACCACCTTGGCGAGGTCGAAATCGAGGGTCGCGTCGTTCTTGCGGTAGAGCATCATGAAGCGGATCGCGTCGCGGCCGACCTCGTCGATGACCTCGCGGAGCGTCACGAACTCGCCCGAGCGCTTGCTCATCTTCACGGGCTCGCCCGCGCGCAACAGCCGCACCAGCTGGCACAGCTTCACGTCGAGGCTCGCCCGCCCGTCGGTGACCGCCTTCACCGCCGCCTGCATGCGCTTGACGTAGCCGCCGTGGTCGGCGCCGAGGACGTCGATCAGCTCGGTGGCGCCGGCGAGGTACTTCGCCCGGTGGTATGCGATGTCGGAGGCGAAGTAGGTGTAGGAGCCGTCCGACTTCAGCAGCGGCCGGTCGGTGTCGTCGCCGAAATCCTTGGTGCGGAACAGGGTCTGCTCGCGGTCCTCCCAATCCTCCGGCACCTGCCCCTTGGGCGGCGGCAGGCGGCCCTCGTAGACGAGGCCCTTCTCGCGCAGCTCCGCGAGCAGCGCCGCGACCGCGCCGCCGCCCTCCCCCTGCAGGGTGCGCTCGGAGAAGAACACATCGTGGTGGATGCCGATCGCGGCGAGGTCCCCGCGGATCATCGCCATCATCTCGGCGATGGCGGTCTCGCGCACCACCGGCAACCATTCGGATTCCGGTTGTCCGAGCAGCGCGCGGCCGTGGGTCTCGGCCAGCGCCTGCCCCACCGGCACGAGGTAGTCGCCGGGATAGAGACCCTCGGGGATCGCCCCGACCTCCTCGCCCAGCGCCTCGCGGTAGCGCAGGTAGGCGGAGCGGGCGAGCACGTCGACCTGCGCGCCGGCGTCGTTGATGTAGTACTCGCGCGTCACCTGCCGGCCGGCGGCGACGAGGAGGTTGGCCAGCGCGTCGCCGAACACCGCCCCGCGGCCGTGCCCGACATGCATCGGGCCGGTCGGGTTGGCCGAGACGTACTCGATGTTGACCCGGCCGCCCGCCATCCGTCCGCGCCCATAGCCAACGGGATCGGCCAGCACGCCGCGCAGAACGCCGTGGAACACGGCGGGCGCGAGGCGCAGGTTGATGAAGCCGGGGCCGGCGACCTCGGCTCCGACCACGCGCGGGTCCGTGCGCAGCTCGGCGGCCAGCGCCTCGCCCAACGCCTTCGGGTTGGTCTTGGCCTCCTTGGCGAGCACCAGGGCGGCGTTGGTGGCGAGGTCGCCGTGGCTCGCGTCGCGCGGCGGCTCGACCACGACCCGGGCGAGGTCGAGGCCTTCGGGCAGCGTCCCGCCGCGGACCAGCGCCTCGACGGCCTCGCGCACGCGCGCCTCGAACAGGGCAAAGATGTTCATGATCGTGTCAAATCCGCTCGCACCGGCGCCCGACGATGCGACGGTGTCTCATCCCCGCGCCATAGCAAGGGGGGGCGGAGGTGTCACGGCAGGGACGGCTCCGCGGCGCTGGTCCACCCTTGCAGAACCGTGCGCAGCGGCTCCGGCAACGCGACGGGCCGGCGGGTGGCGCGGTCGACGTAGACGTGCACGAAGAAGCCCTCGGCCGCGGCCTCGTCGGCGTCGCCGCGGAACAGCCCGATCTCGTAGCGCACGCTCGACCGGCCGATCCGCGCGACGCGCACGCCGGCGGTGACCACGTCCGGGAAGGCGATCGGCGCGTGGTAGCGGCAGCCGGTCTCGACGACGAGGCCGATCACCGGGGATCGCGCGATGTCGAGCACGCCGGCCTCGACCAGCAGGCCGTTCACCGCGGTGTCGAAGAACGCGTAGTAGACCACGTTGTTGACGTGCCCGTAGACGTCGTTGTCGGCCCAGCGCGTGCCGATCGGGACGTGGCGCGGATAGGACGCCCGGTTCGTGGCGGCGCGGAGTGGGGTGGCGGCGTTCGGGGCAGGCGTCTCGCGCATCGCGGCGTCCATCGGGCAGGGCACGTGATGCCCGGTCTACCAGATCGCGGGCGGCGTTTCGCGCATCCGGGCGGCTCGATCCGCACCCGGGATCGCTTCCCGTCTGGGCGGATCGCGCGCATCGCCTGAGCAACCCGCGGAGATTTTGTGCAGAGCCGCGTCCGCGATTTGACGGGCTGGTTCGAGCGGTTACCGTTCCCCGTCTCGGGCCCGCCGCGAGCGGGTCGGGTCGCGTTCGGAAGAGGTGGCCGATGGACGAACCCGCCGCAGCGATGAATGTCGGGGTCTTCATCCCGATCGGCAACAACGGCTGGTTGCTCTCCGAGAATGCTCCGCAATACAAGCCGAGCTTCGCCCTCAACAAGGCGGTGACGTTGAAGGCCGAGGGCTACGGCCTCGACTTCGCCCTGTCGATGATCAAGCTGCGCGGCTTCGGCGGCAAGACCGAGTTCTGGGACCACAACCTCGAATCGTTCACGCTGATGGCCGGGCTCGCCGCCGTCACCTCGCGGATCAAGCTCTACGCCACGGCGCCGACCCTGTGCTTCCCGCCCGCGATCACGGCGCGGATGGCCGCGACGATCGACTCGATCTCCGAGGGACGCTTCGGCCTCAACCTGATCACGGGCTGGCAGAAGCCGGAATATTCGCAGATGGGCCTCTGGCCCGGCGACGCCTTCTTCGCCGACCGGTACCGGTACCTCTCGGAATACGCGCAGATCCTGCGCGAGCTCTGGGAGACCGGGCGCAGCGACCTCAAGGGCCAATACTTCCAGATGGACGATTGCGGCCTGAGCCCGCGGCCGCAAGGTGCGATGAAGGTGATCTGCGCCGGCCAGAGCGAGGCCGGCATGGCCTTCACCGCAACCTACGCCGACTACAATTTCTGCTTCGGCAAGGGCGTGAACACCCCTACCGCCTTCGCGCCGACGGTTGCGCGCCTCGAGGCCGCCAAGGCGAAGACCGGCCGCGACGTCTCCTCCTACGTGCTGTTCATGGTGATCTCCGACGAGACCGACGCCGCCGCTCACGCCAAGTGGGAGCACTACAAGGCGGGCGCGGACCAGGAGGCGATCGCCTGGCTCGGCGTGCAGGGCGCGGCCGACACGAAGTCCGGCGCCGACACCAACGTGCGCCAGATGGCCGACCCGACCTCGGCGGTGAACATCAACATGGGCACCCTCGTCGGCTCGTTCGAGAGCGTGGCGCGGATGCTCGACGCGGTGATGACCGTGCCCGGCACCGGCGGGGTGCTGCTGGTGTTCGACGATTTCCTGAAGGGGCTCGACGATTTCGGGCAGAAGATCCAGCCGCTGATGCAGACCCGCCGACACGTCGCCGCGGCTGCGGCGCCGCTCTCCGAGGTCGCGTGATGGAGGCGCCCGCCGGATACCGCGACGCCGCCGGCCGCTTCGGCGGCGTGACGCTGCCCGCGCGGCCCGAGCCGATCGCCTTCGCGCCCGAGGCCACCGCGCTCATCGTCGTCGACATGCAGAACGCCTACGCGACGAAGGGCGGCTACCTCGATCTGGCCGGCTTCGACGTGTCGCAGACCGGGCCGGTGATCGGCCGCATCGCCGCCGCCGTCGCGGCCGCGCGGGCGGCCGGCATCGTCGTGCTGTGGTTCCAGAACGGATGGGACGCCGACTACGTCGAGGCCGGGGGGCCGGGCTCGCCGAACTGGCACAAATCCAACGCGCTGAAGACCATGCGCCGGCAGCCGGGGCTGAACAGCCGGCTGCTGACCCGCGGCACCTGGGACTACGACCTCGTCGACGCGCTGAAGCCGCAGCCCGGCGACATCGTCATGGGCAAGCCGCGCTACAGCGGCTTCTACAACACGGCGCTCGACAGCACCCTGCGGGCGCGCGGCATCCGCACCCTGGTCTTCACCGGAATCGCCACCAACGTCTGCGTGGAATCGACCCTGCGCGACGGGTTCTTCCTCGAATACTTCGGCATCGTGCTGGCCGACGCCACCCACCAGGCCGGCCCGCCGAGCCTGCAGGAGGGCGCGCTCCTCAACATCGAGACGTTCTTCGGCTGGGTCTCGGACGTGGCGGCCTTCGAGAGGGCCCTCTGTGCCGAGCCGCGTCGCACCGAAGCCGCCGAGTGATCGCCAACGGAAAGTCCCGAACACAATGCCGAAGACCGTCGTGATCCCGCCCGGCACCGGCAAGCCGCTGGCGCCCTACGTGCCCGGAACCCTGGCCGACGGCGTGCTCTACGTCTCGGGCACGCTGCCGCTCGACGCCGACGCCAACGTCGTCCATGTCGGAGACGCCTCGGCCCAGACCCGCCACGTGCTCGAGACGATCAAGGGCGTCGTCGCGGCCGCCGGCGGGACCATGGACGACGTGACCTTCAACCACGTCTTCCTCAAGGACTGGGCCGACTACGCGGCGATCAACGCGGTCTATGCCGAATACTTCCCCGGCGAGAAGCCGGCGCGCTACTGCATCCAGTGCGGGCTGGTGAAGCCGGACGCGCTGGTCGAGATCGCCTCTGTGGCGCATGTCGGCAGGCCGGTCGGCGCGCTCGCCGTCGACACCTCGGTCTGATGCCGGTCCATCACGACGTCGCCGGCGACGGCGCGCGGACCGTCCTGCTCTCGCCGGGGCTCGGCGGGATGGCGGGCTACTTCGCGCCGCAGATGCCCGCGCTGGATCCGCACTTCCGCGTCCTGACCTACGACCATCGCGGCACCGGCCGCTCGAAGGGCCCGCTCGAGCCCGGCCACGACATCGCGGCGATGGCGGAGGACGCGCTGTCGGTCCTCGACGCCACCGGCACCGCGAGGGCGGACGTCGTCGGGCACGCGCTCGGCGGGCTGATCGCGCTGCAATTGGCGCTCAACCACCCGACGCGCGTCGGGCGCATCGTCGTGATCAACGGCTGGGACGCGATCGATTCCGCGACGCTGCGGTGCTTTTCCGCCCGCAAAGCGCTCCTGAACCATGCCGGCCCCGAGGCCTTCGTCCGCGCGCAGGCGATCTTCCTCTATCCCGCCCCGTGGCTGTCCGAGAATGCCGCGCGGGTGGCGGCGGACGAGGCGCATGCGCTGGCGCATTTCCCCGGGCCCGAGACGGTGCTCGCGCGGATCGGCGCGCTGGAGCGCTTCACCCTTGCCGGGCGGCTCGGCGCGATCCCGCACGAGACCCTGGTGATGGCCGCCCGCGACGACGTGCTGGTGCCCTACACCGCCTCCGAACGCCTCGCCGCCGGCCTCGCCAAGGCCCGCCTCGATCTCGTGGCCGAGGGCGGCCACGCCCACAGTGTCACGCGGGCGGAAGCCTTCAACCGGACGCTGCTCGACTTCCTGCTCTGATTGGGCGGAAACTCTCCGAGGCCGGCTCGAACAGCGGCACCTGGCGCATCTCCGGCACCAGCACCAGGCCCCTGTCGGTGATGCGGATCTGCGGGATCACCGAGAGCGGGATCAGGTTGAAGCCCATGTAGGGGATGGTGCAGCCGGCCCGCTCCCAGGCGACCTTCAGGGCGCGGACCTCCTCGGCGACCGCGCCGACGCGCTTGTCCGAGAGCAGGCCCGCCACCGGCAGCGGCACCATCGCGACGACCGCGCCGTCCTCGACCACGCAGACCCCGCCCTGATGCGCCGCGACGGCGTCGACCGCGACCCGCATGTCGGCCTCGTTCAGCCCGGCGACGATGAGGTTGTGCGAATCGTGGCCGACGCTGCTCGCCACCGCGCCGCGCTTCAGCCCGAAGGCGCGCAGCAGCCCGTGCGCGGCGTGGCCGCCGAGCCCATGCCGCTCCACCACGGCGACGTGGCACAGATCGTTCTCGGCGAGCGTCGTCGGCCAGTCTACGGCGGGATCGAGCGTGATGCGCTCGTGGACGAGCTCGATGCCGGGCAGCGTCGTGCGGATCGCGTTGACGGTGCAGGGGGCTTCCGGCAGCGTCGGGATCAGCGACGGCACCGGCACCGGCAGGTGGACGGTGGCGTAGGCGCGCGCCGGGTAGCGGTAGGGGCGCGACAGGGCCGCGTCGAGGCGCGGCGTGATCGTGCGGTTCTCGACCACCAGCTCGCCGCCGTACCAGGTCGATTGCGGCACGAGGTCGTCGTCGAGCAGCACGAGGTCGGCCCGCCGGCCGCCACCGAGGCCGCCGATCTCGCCGTCGAGGCCGTAGCGCGTCGCGGGGTGCAGCGAGCCCATCGACCAGGCCGCCGGCTTCGGGATGCCCATCCGCACCGCTTCGCGCACCACCCAGTCGAGCCCGTATGCGAGGAGGTCCACGGCGTCGCGGTCGTCGGTGCAGCAGCAGACTCGCTTCCAGGCGGCGCCGTAATCGACCACCGTGCCGATCGCCTTCGGCAGCGAGTGCCACGGCGTTGTCGGCGGCCCGCCGCGCAGGAAGATCCAGATGCCGGCGTCGAGCAGGTCGTCGGCGATGTCGCGGTCGATCGCCTCGTGGGTGTCGGTGACGCCGGACGCGGCGTAGGCGGCGACGAAGTCGCGGCCGTAGATGTGGCCCGAGACCGGGCGCCCGCGCGACAGCGAAGCCGCGATGATCGCGTGGGCGCGGGGATCGCCCTCGGCGACCGCGACGAAATCCATCTTCTCGCCCAGGCCCAAGGCCTCGGGCCAGGCGTCGAACAGGGCGGCGATCTTCTCGGCGGTGAGGTCGCCGCCGGCGGTCTCCAGCTTAGGCGTCGTCGCCGGCACCGTGCTCGGCACGGTGAGGTAGATGTTGAGCGCCGCCGCGCGGGCATCCTCCAGCATCCAGGCGACGCCGTCGGCATCGAGCACGTTGCCGATCTCGTGGCTGTCGCAGACGATCGTCGTCGTGCCGTTCAGAAGTGCCGCCTCGGCGTAGGCGCAGGCGGTGATCATGCTGCTTTCGATGTGCAGATGCGGGTCGACGAGGCCCGGCGCGATCAGCCCGCCGCCCGCATCGAACCGCGCCGCGCCGCCGCGATGGCTGCCGGCG
>NZ_VRUV01000167.1:0-8483 GCF_008039455.1 Methylobacterium sp. WL116 | reverse complement strand
GCCTACGCCTCGGCCCCGGCGCCGCGCCCGCTTCCGGCACGTCCGGCGCCCCGCGTCGCGGCGGCCTTGCCGGAGGAGGACGTGGGTGGCGGTTCCGAGGAGCCGCTCTCGCTCGCCGCGCCCGGGCTGTCGTCGGGGCCGATCTACTGAGCGTCATCCGGCCGGCGGGTGTGCCTCCCGTGCGCCACCGGCCCGCGAAAGCGTGGCCGGACGGGTCGTCCGGCTTGACTTGAGCGTGCCCCGGGCCATCGTCCCTGGATGCAGGACAACACGCGGAAAGCACCCGCCATGCGCTCGAACGCCGTCTCCGTCGCTTTTGGCGTCGGCCTCATCCTCGCCGGCTGCCTGCAGCCGGCCTTCGCCCGCTCGGCGCGGGAGGACATCGAGCCTTCCGAGGAGCGCGCCTTCCCCTTCGACGCCAACATCCCGGCCTGCCAGGATTCGAGCGTGCTGGAGAAGGTCTCGACGCAGTTCGCCGAGAAGGAGGCGAAGTTCTGGAACTCGTCCCTGACGATCGTAGCCTACGACACGATCGAGCGGACGGCGTGGCGGCCGTGGGGTCTCGATTTCATCCCGCGGCGATTCTGCACCGCGACTGCGACCACCTCGGACGGCGTCCGCCGCAAGGTCGACTACTCCGTGCGCGAGAGCCTCGGCATCATCGGCGCGACCTGGGGCGTCGAGCTCTGCGTCCACGGCCTCGACCGCGACCTGAGCTACGCCTACGCCACCGCCTGCCGCATGGCGCGCCCGTGACGCGTGCCGGCCTCGCCCTGGCGGCCCTGCTGGCCGCCGGAAGCGCGCAGGCGCAGGACTACGGCGGCTTCGGCCGCGGCAACGACACGCCCGGCGGCTTCGACTTCTACGTCCTGGCCCTGTCCTGGTCCCCGACCTACTGCGAGACCGCCGGCCAGCGCGACGACCGCCAATGCGCCGCCGGGCGCGGCCTCGGCTTCGTCGTGCACGGGCTGTGGCCGCAATACACCCGCGGCTACCCGCAGAACTGCTCGGCCGTGCAGCGCTCGCCGACGCCGCAGGCCATGGAGGTCGCCGGCCAGGTCTACCCGAGCGAGGGGCTCGCCCGCTACGAGTGGCGCAAGCACGGCACCTGCTCCGGCCTCGACCCGACCGCCTACTTCAACGCCGCCCGCACCGCGCGTCTGGCGGTGACCATCCCCGACGACCTCAAGACCTCGGGTTCGGAGCGCCGCTTGGCGCCGGTCGAGATCGCGCGGCAGTTCGTGACCGCGAACCCCGGCTTGCGGCCGGACATGATGGCGGTGTCCTGCGCCCGCGGGCAGCTCCAGGACGTGCGGATCTGCTTCACCAAGGACCTGCGCGGGTTCGCCGCCTGCCCGGAGGTCGCGCGCGGCAATTGCCGCGCGCCCGAGATCACGGTCGGCGCCGCGCGCTGAGCCTTTTCGGCGGATTCGGGGTCCGACGGCTGGACCCGGGCCGCCGGATCCGCTTGATCGTCCGTCATGAACTATCGCCACGCCTTCCATGCCGGCAACTTCGCGGACGTGCTCAAGCACCTCGTGCTGACGCGGGTGCTCGCGCATCTCGGCCTCAAGCCGGCGCCCTATCGGGCGATCGACACCCATGCGGGCCTCGGCTTCTACGACCTCACCGCCGAAGAGGCCGGGCGCACCGCCGAGTGGGTCGACGGCTGGGGACGCCTCGACGACCCGTTTCCGCAGGCCGTGGAGGATCTGCTTGCCCCCTACCGCGCCGCGGTCGCCGCGGTCCGGGCGCGCCACGGCGCCACCACCTATCCCGGCTCGCCGGCGCTGATCCGCGAGTTCTTGCGAGCCGAGGACCAGGGCGTGTTCGTCGAGCTGCATCCCGAGGACCACGCGGTGCTGCGCGAGCGCTTCAACGGTCACGCCCGCACCAAGGTGCTGCACCTCGACGGCTGGACCGCCCTCAACGCGATGATCCCGCCGCCCGAGCGCCGCGGGCTCGTCCTGATCGACCCGCCCTACGAGGTGCCGGGCGAGATCGACCGGCTCGGCGCCCATCTGGCCAGGGCGGTGGCGAAGTGGCCGACCGGCGTGTTCCTGGCCTGGTACCCGATCAAGACCCTCGCCGCCGTCGACCGCATGGTCGCCGCGCTGGACGGCGCCCTGACCCGCCCGGCGCTCCGCCTCGACCTCATGATCGACCGGCCCGACGACACGCGGCTCACCAGCAACGGCCTGATCGTGGTCAACCCGCCCTGGCGCCTGGCGGAGGAAGCCGCGCTGTTCCTGCCGGCCCTGGCCGAGCGCCTGGCCCGCGGCGCGTACGGCGCGTTTCGCTGCAAGGCGATCGGGACGGTTGCTTGAAGTCCGTCGGATCCGCCCCGCATCCGAGACCAGACCACACCTCAGGATGAGGAGGAAGATGGGATCGACCGGCATCGACCTCACGCATGCGCCAGGATCGCCAGCAGCAGCAATGCGATGATGTTGGTGATCTTGATTGCCGGGTTCACCGCGGGGCCGGCGGTGTCCTTGTAGGGGTCGCCGACGGTATCGCCGGTGACGGCCGCCTTGTGCGCGTCCGAGCCCTTGCCGCCGTGATGGCCGTCCTCGATGTACTTCTTCGCGTTGTCCCAGGCGCCGCCGCCCGAGGTCATCGAGATCGCCACGTAGAGGCCGGTGAGGATCACGCCGAGAAGGCTCGCGCCGACCGTGGCGAAGGCCTGGGACTTGCCCGCGACGAGCTGGATCGCGAAGAACAGCACGATCGGCATCAGCACCGGCAGCAGCGAGGGCACGATCATCTCGCGGATCGCCGCCCGCGTCAGCATGTCGACGGCGCGGCCGTAATCCGGCCGGTCGGTGCCGGCCATGATCCCCGGCTTCTCCCGGAACTGGCGGCGGACCTCCTCGACCACGGCGCCGGCCGCCCGGCCCACGGCCGTCATCGCCATGCCGGCGAACAGGAACGGAATCAGCCCCCCGATCAGCAGGCCGACGACGACGTAGGGGTTGGACAGCGAGAAATCGACCGTGACGCCCTTGAAGAAGCGGTACTGCGTGTCGCTGGCGTTGGCGATGAAGTAGTCGAGGTCCGAGGTGTAGGCGGCGAACAGCACCAGCGCCCCGAGGCCGGCCGAGCCGATCGCGTAGCCCTTGGTGACCGCCTTGGTGGTGTTGCCGACGGCGTCGAGGGCGTCGGTTGACTTGCGGACCTCGGAGGGCAGGCCCGCCATCTCGGCGATGCCGCCGGCGTTGTCGGTGACCGGGCCGAAGGCGTCGAGCGCTACGATGAAGCCGGCGAGCGCCAGCATCGCCGTGACCGCGATGGCGATGCCGAACAGCCCCGCCAGCGCATAGGTGGAGATGATGCCGCCGACGATCACGAGGGCCGGAAGCGCGGTCGATTCGAGCGAGACCGCGAGGCCCTGGATCACGTTGGTGCCGTGCCCGGTGACCGAGGCGTCGGCGATCGACTTCACCGGGCGGAAGTTCGTGCCGGTGTAGTACTCGGTGATGACCACGATCAGCGCGGTGATCGCGAGGCCGATCACCGCGCAGCCGAGCAGGCCGCCCGACGTGAAGCTGACGCCGGTGGAGGTGGTGAAGCGCGTCGCGAAACCGCCGAACAGGGCGAGGTTGACGGCGGCGATGGCCCCGACCGAGAGCACGCCCGCGGTGATCAGGCCCTTGTACAGCGCCCCCATGATCGACTGGTTCGACCCGAGCCGCACGGCGTAGGTGCCGGCGATCGAGGTGAGGATGCAGGCCGAGCCGATGGCCAGCGGATAGATCATCATCGCCTCGAGCACGTTGCGGCCCGCGACGTCGACCTGCCCGCCGAAGAAGATCGCCGCGAGCACCATCGTGGCGACGACGGTGACGGCGTAGGTCTCGAACAGGTCGGCCGCCATGCCGGCGCAATCGCCGACGTTGTCGCCGACGTTGTCGGCGATGGTGGCGGGGTTGCGCGGGTCGTCCTCCGGGATCCCCGCCTCGACCTTGCCGACGAGGTCGCCGCCGACGTCGGCGCCCTTGGTGAAGATGCCGCCGCCGAGGCGGGCGAAGATCGAGATCAGCGAGGCGCCGAAGCCGAGCGCGACGAGCGCGTCGATGACCTCGCGGCTGGCCGGCGGCAGGCCGGCCCCGCGGGTGAGATAGAGGTAGTAGAAGGCGACGCCGAGCAGCGCGAGCCCCGCGACCAGCATGCCGGTGACGGCGCCCGACTTGAACGCGACCTCGAGGCCGCCGCCGAGCGACGTCGAGGCCGCCTGCGCCGTGCGCACGTTGGCGCGCACCGAGACGTTCATGCCGATGAAGCCGGCCGCCCCGGACAGGACCGCGCCGATGAGGAAGCCGATGGCGACCTTGATCCCGAGGAAGAAGGCCAAAGCCGCGAACAGCACGACGCCGACGAGGCCGATGGTGGCGTATTGGCGCTTGAGATAGGCCTGCGCGCCCTCGGCGATCGCGGCGGCGATCTCCTGCATGCGCTGCGTGCCGGCGTCCCGTCTCATCACGTCGTTGATCGTCACGATGCCGTAGGCGACGGCGCACAGCCCGCCCAGGATGATCAGCAGCAAAGCGGTCATGCACCCGTCCCTTGTTCTCGTGATGCCTGGCGTCGGCTTGATGTTGTCGAGCTTGGCCCTTGGGCCCGGACGAACGGCTCGGATTCGGCATTCCTTCCCAGAAGTGCGAGACTTGATTGCCAAACTTCGCGGTCGAGCGCAAACGCCACTTTTGTATTTCGACACGAGATCTTGCTGCAACGCAGCAATGAGCATTGAATTCTGATTTGCGGCCTGCCCGCTCATCGTTAGCCGGGTTTTGCGCGTGGTCCGATCCGGACCCCGCGACGCGCGGCGGGATGCACGTTTACCGGCCGTTAACCATGACGAACACTACCTTCGGTTGCATCAACGAAGAGTGCTCGACGATGAGTGGCGATCAGGTGGCGAAGCTCGCAGCGACGATCGAGGTGCTGACGAACGTGGTGCAGTTCCTGGTGGCGGAACGCGTCAGCATGCAGCCGCCGTCCGTGCACGGCGCGCTGCTTCAGGTCCTCCAGCGCTCGCTCTCCGCCCCGGCGGAGCGGGACGATGCGCATCCCGACGGCACGGCGGTGCAGCGGGCCGACCTCGCCCATTGGACGCCGATCATCGCCGCCACCCTCATCGACGATGTCCGGCGCCAGCTCGGCCGCGAGCCCGAGGGTTTGCCGCACGACGCGGCGCCTCAGGTTCGGACGGTCTCCGAGACCTTCTCAGAAATGGCTGAACGCGCCCGCCGCGAAACCGCGCGTGGCTCCGTCGACACCCTGAAAGCCGGGCCGTCCGCTGCCTGAGGCGACGGTGCCGAGGACCGCGACCGGCACGCCCGCGAGCGAAGCCGCCTGGCGGAACGCGTCGAGGTCGTCGGGCGCCACGGTACAGAGGATCTCGTAATCGTCGCCGCCGGTGACGGCGACGTCGAGCAGGTCGGGCCTCCCATCGACGACGCGGGCGGCGGCTTGCGAGAGCGGGACGGCCGCGGTGTCGATCGTCGCCGTCGCGCCGGCCCCGGCCAGCATCTTGGCGAGGTCGCCGGCGAGCCCGTCGGACACGTCCATCGCCGCGGTCGCGAAGCGCAGCACGGCGTCGGCGAGGGCCAGCCGCGGCCGCGGGTGCAGGTAGCGGTCGGCCAGATGGCTGCGCGATGCGCCATCGAGCGCCCGGACCCATTCGGCATCCGGCTCGAGCCGCATCCGCAGGCCGAGCGCCGCGTCGCCGATGGTGCCGCTGACGCAGATCCGGTCGCCGACCCGCGCCGTGGTACGGCGCACGATGCGCCCCGCGGGGACTTCGCCGATCGCGGTGACGCCGATCAGCGCCGGACCGCCCGACCGCACCGTGTCGCCGCCGAGCAGCGGGCAGCCGGACGCCCGGCTCGCCTGCCCGAGCCCTTCGGCGAAGGCGGCGAGCCACGCCTCGGTCCAGTCCGCCGGCAAAGCCAGCGTGAGCAGGAAGCCGCGCGGCGCGGCGCCCTTGGCGGCGATGTCGGAGAGGTTCACCCCGAGCGCCTTGCGCGCGAGCGAGCCGGGCGGGTCGTCGGGAAAGTAGTGGACGCCGGAGACGATCGCGTCGGCGGTGAGCACGAGGTCGTGGCCGGGGCTCGGCGCGAGGCTCGCCGCATCGTCGCGCAGGCCGTCGGCGCCGGGACCAGCGAGCGGCGCGAAGTAGCGCGCGATCAGCGCGTCCTCGGTCGGGCGCGATGCGCTCACCGGACGCTCACCCCTGCTTGGCGCCGGCCAGTTCCGCCGCGCGGGTCTGGCGCGCGACCTTGTCGAGGACGGCGTTGACCATGCCCGGCTCGTCGCCGGTGTAGAAGCTGTGGGCGACGTCGACGTATTCCGAGATGGCGGCGCGGGCCGGAACGTCGCGGCGGAACATCAGCTCGTAGGTGCCGGCGCGCAGGATGGCGCGCAGCACCACCTCGATGCGCTTGAGCGGCCAGCCCTGGCTCAACGCCTGGTCGATCTGCGGATCGATCGTGCGCTGCTCCTCCACCACGCCGCGCAGCAGGTCGCGGAAGAAGGCAGGCTCGGCCGCCGGGTGCAGCACGCCGTCGATCTCCTTGCCGAGCCAGAAGGTCTCGAACTCGGCGAGCGCGTCGAGCACGCCCTTGCCGGAGATCTCCATGTCGTAGAGCGCCTGCACCACGGAGAGCCGGGCGCCGCTGCGCGGATTGATCTTGGTCATGATCGTCAGGCTCTCATGCAGCGGCGGCCGCGCGCTTGAGCGCCAGCACCGCGAGTGCCGCCTCGGCCGCGCCGCCGCCCTTGTTCATCTCGGAGACGCGGGCACGGGCCTGGGCCTGAGCCTCGTTCTCCACCGTCAGGATGCCGTTGCCGAGCGGCAGGCGCAGGTCGACGGACAGGTCCATCAGCGCGCGCGCGCTCTCGCCGGCGACGATGTCGTAATGCCCGGTTTCGCCGCGGATGACGCAGCCCAGAGCCACCACGGCGTCGTAGGGCGTGCCGGCCGTCTCGGCCGCTGCGAGCAGGATCGCCACCGTCGCCGGGATCTCGAGCGCGCCCGGCACCGTCACGACCGTCGCCTCGGCCTCGGCCGCCGCGATGGCGGCGCGGGCGCCTTCGAGCAGGTCGTCGGACAGGCCGTCGTAGAAGCGCGCCTCGACCACGAGGACCCGGGCGCCGGGCGTTTTCGGGGACGCGGGCGCGTCCTTGCGTTCGATGTACATGGGACTCGTGGGACTCCGGCGGACCCGCCGCGCGGGCGGCGGGCGCTGACCGACGCGCCGTCTCCGGCCGTCTCGCATCCAGGGTGTTCGGGGCAGCGAGGGTTAGACCGAAGCGGCCGCCGCCACAAGCGCGCCCGCACGGGGCCGCCTGCGGGCAGGGCATCGCTTCCATGCGCCCGGGTCCATGCGACCGAGTGCATATGCCCGATTCCCCGGGCCCGAGCGCGACGCGGCAGGCGGCGCATCGTTTTCCCGGCATCGGCGTGGCCGGGATGGCCCGCGGCTTGCTCCCCGGTTTCGCCGCAGGGGTGCCGGGCGAAGGAACCGCATGAACGTCGAGCTGATCGGGCTGACCAAGCGCTACGGCGCGACCCTCGCCGTCGATGCGATCGACCTGAAAATCCCGTCGGGCGCCTATTGCTGCCTGCTCGGCCCGTCGGGCTGCGGCAAGACCACGACGCTGCGGATGATCGGCGGCCACGAGGCGGTCAGCGCCGGCGAGGTCGTGATCGGCCCGCGCGCCGTCGGTGACGCGCCGCCCGCGGAGCGCGGCACGGCGATGATGTTCCAGAGCTACGCGCTGTTCCCGCACCTGACCTGCCGGGACAACGTCGCGTTCTCGCTCAGGATGCGCGGCGTCGCGAAGGCCGAGCGCCGCGCCAAGGCCGACGCGATGCTCGACCTCGTGCAGATGGGGCACCTCGCCGACCGGCTTCCGGCGCAGCTCTCGGGCGGGCAGCAGCAGCGCGTGGCGCTCGCCCGCGCGCTGGTCACCGGACCGAAGGTGCTGCTCCTCGACGAGCCGCTTTCGGCCCTCGACCCGTTCCTCCGGGTGCGGATGCGGGTGGAGCTCAAGCGCATCCAGGCCGAACTCGGCCTC
The DNA here is from genome assembly GCF_008039455.1 of Methylobacterium sp. WL116. NCBI lineage: Bacteria > Pseudomonadati > Pseudomonadota > Alphaproteobacteria > Hyphomicrobiales > Methylobacteriaceae > Methylobacterium > Methylobacterium sp. WL116. Next base: position 398 of record NZ_VRUV01000167.1, on the reverse strand, counting down.
ACCTTCATCCACGTCACCCACAGCCAGGAGGAGGCGATGGCGCTCTCCGACCTCGTCGTGGTGATGAACGGCGGCAAGATCGAGCAGGCCGGCGACCCGCGCACGGTGTTCGAGCGGCCGGCCTCGGCCTTCGTCGCCCGCTTCATCGGCGGCCACAACGTCATCGCCCTGCCCGAGGGCAAGGTCGCGGTGCGCGCCGAGCGCCGAGGTGTAGAGCCCCATGGCGGTGCCGTGGTCCTGCAGCCATCCCCAGCCGGTGGCGGAAGCCGAAGCGGAGCGAGCGCCCGAACGCCGCCCAGATGTCGACGATGCCGCCGCCGGCCCAGAGCTTGGCGAACCAGTGCGTCGAGACGCCGTTCATCGGAAACGTCAGGCCGCCCTGCGGACCCTGGAAGCTC
>NZ_VRUV01000166.1:0-8508 GCF_008039455.1 Methylobacterium sp. WL116 | reverse complement strand
CGCCTGGACCGCGCCCCAGGCGCCGAGCGCGAGCCCGGTATCCTCCGGCCCGGCCTTCGCCATGGAGGCGGTGAGCGTGCCGTGGGCGAACAGGCCGCCGCCGCAGCCGATCAGGCTGACGCCGGCCGCGAAGACCTGCGTCGAGCCGAGCGGGGCCGCGAACACGACGCAGGAAAAGGCAAGGATGCCGATCACGGCACCCGCCGCCGCCACCCGGAACGGGTCGCCGCCCCGGTTGAGCCAGCGCGCCGCCGCCAGCAGCCCGAGGCCGCCGCCGGCCGCCAGCATCGCGGTCAGCGCCGTGGTCGCGCCGACCGAGAGGTGCAGGATCTGCCCGCCATAGGGTTCCAGCAGGATGTCCTGCATCGAGAAGGCGGCGGTGCCGAGCCCGGTGGCGACGAGGCGGCGCCGCGCCAGCCCCTGCCCCGCATAGGCCGCCCAGGATTCGGAGAAGCTCGGCTGCGCCGCGTCGCGGGCGCGGTCGGGGTCGCGCGCCTCCTGCTTCCACAGGGCCAGCCCGTTGAGCACGATGGTGACGAGGGCCGTGCCCTGGATCACCTGGATCAGCCGCACCTTCGAGAAGTCGGCGAGCAGCAGGCCGAAGGCGACCGCGCTGACCATCATCCCGACGAGCAGCATGACGCAGAGCAGCGCGACGACCTTGGGCCTTGCATGGGCCGGTGCGAGGTCGGTGGCGAGGGCGAGCCCCACCGTCTGCGTGGTGTGGAGGCCGGCGCCGACCAGGACGAAGGCGAGCGCGGCGGCGACCTGCCCGGCCCACATCGGGCCGGTGGTGTCGCCCGACAGCAGCAGCAGCGCGAACGGCATGATCGCGAGCCCGCCGAACTGCAGCAGCGTGCCGAACCAGATGTAGGGGACGCGGCGCCAGCCGAGCACCGACCGGTGCGTGTCCGAGCGGAAGCCGATCAGCGCCCGCAAGGGGGCGAAGATCAGCGGCAGGGACAGCATCAGCGCGACGACCCAGGCCGGCACCTCCAGCTCGACGATCATGACGCGGTTGAGCGTGCCGATCAGCAGCACCGCGGCCATGCCGACGGTGACCTGGAACAGCGACAGCCGCATCAGCCGCCCGAGCGGCAGCTCCTTCGTCGCCGCGTCGGCGAAGGGGAGGATCGACGGCCCGAGGGCCGCGACGTGCCGGATCAGGCGGAGGCCGAGCTTCATCGGCGGCCCCGCGCCAGCTCGATCGCGTTCGAGAGGTAGAAGCCGCTGTTGACGCGCTGCGTGCGCGTCAGCGCGAACTCGGCCAGCGCCGGCTCCCGGCCGATCCGCTTGGCCAGCGCGCCCAGCGTGATCGGCACGATCGCCGGCGCCCGGTCGGCCCTCGGGAACAGCGTGCCGGCGGCGTGCATCGCGGTGAGCAGGGCGGTGCGGGGCGCCACCGTGAACACCACCGACCCGTCCGTGCGCGCGCCGAGCGCGGCGAGCGCCCGGGCGATGTCGGCGGCGCCGTAATGGATCAGCGAATCCATCGCCACGACGTGGTCGAAGCGGCCGAGGCTCGGATCGAGCATGTCGCCGACCCGGAAGTCGATCGACCCGCCGCCCGCGATCGGCCCGGCGCGCTCGGCCGCGAGGCCGACCAGCGTCGCCGACACGTCGATGGCGACGACCTCGGCGCCGCGGCGCGCGGCCTCCAGGCTGAGCGCCCCGGTGCCGCAGCCGGCATCGAGGATGCGCCGGCCGGTCAGGTCGTCGGGCAGCCAGGACAGAAGCTGAGCCCGCATCGTGTCGCGACCCGCCCGCACCGTCGCGCGGATCTTCGAGACCGGTGCGTCGGAGGTTAGCCGCGCCCAGGCCTCGACCGCGGTGCGGTCGAAGTAGGTGGTGAGCTGCGAGCGGCGCTCGGCGTAGGATGCGCTGGTCATCACGAGACCCCTCAATCAAATCCCAGGAACTCGAAGAGGTCGCGGTCCTTCATCGGGATCGCGGAGAGCGGCTTGCCGCCGGCGTAGAGGTAGGCGGCCAGCCGCATGTACTCGGCCTTCACGGCCTCCAGCTCCGGCGTCTCGTCCATCTCGAACAGGGTCGACTTCTTCAGGCGCGAGCGCCGCACGACGTCGAGGTCGGGGAAGTGGGCGATGCGCTCCAGGCCGACGGCGGCGTTGAAGCGGTCGATCTCGTCGGTCTTGGCCGAGCGGTTGGCGATGACGCCGCCGAGCCGCACGGGGTAGTTCTTCGCCTTGGCGTGGATCGCGGCGACGATGCGGTTCATCGCGAAGATCGAGTCGAAGTCGTTGGCGGTGACGACCAGCGCCTGTTCGGCGTGCTGGAGCGGCGAGGCGAAGCCGCCGCAGACCACGTCGCCGAGCACGTCGAAGATCACCACGTCGGTGTCCTCCAAGAGGTGATGCTCCTTGAGGAGCTTCACCGTCTGGCCGACGACGTAGCCGCCGCAGCCGGTGCCGGCCGGCGGCCCGCCGGCCTCGACGCACATCACGCCGTTGTAGCCCTCGGCGACGAAGTCCTCGACGCGCAGCTCCTCGGAGTGGAACTGCACCGCCTCCAGCGCATCGATCACGGTCGGCGCCAGGCGCTTGGTGAGGGTGAAGGTCGAGTCGTGCTTCGGGTCGCAGCCGATCTGCAGCACCCGCTTGCCGAGCTTCGAGAAGGCGACCGACAGGTTCGACGAGGTCGTCGACTTGCCGATGCCGCCCTTGCCGTAGACGGCGAAGACCTTCGCCGTCGTGCCGATGGCGACGTCCAGCGAGACCTGGACGCTGCCTTCCGGCTCGCGGCGGGCGGCCACGGGGTTTCGAATCGCGATGTTCATGCCGCAACCTCCGCGGTGATGCCTTCGAGACGGTCCTCGAGCTCCTCCTCGGCGCGGGCGAGCGCGTCGCGCGTCGCCGCATCGGGAGTCCAGAAGCCGCGCTGGTGCGCCTCGATCAGCCGGTGCGCGACCTTGGCCGAGGCGGTGGGGTTGAGGGCGGCCATGCGCTCGCGCATGGCGGGGTCGAGGACGTAGGTCTCGGTGATGCGCTGGTAGATCCAGGGCGCGACGCCGTCGCTCGTGGCCGACCAGCCCATGGTGTTGGTGAGGTGCGCCTCGATCTGGCGGACGCCCTCGTAGCCGTGGCCGAGCATGCCCTCGGTCCATTTCGGGTTGAGCATGCGGGTGCGGGTCTCGAGCGAGACCTGCTCGGAGAGCGAGCGCACGGTGCCCTCGCCGCGGGTCTGGTCGCTGATGAAGATCGGCACCGCGGCGCCGCGGGCCTCGGCCACCGCCCGGCCCATGCCGCCGAGCCCGTCGAAGTAGTGGTCGACGCTCGTCACCCCGACCTCGACCGAATCGAGGTTCTGGTAGGCGAGGTCGACCTTGGCCAGCACGCTGCGCATCAGCGCGCGCTGCGGCGCCGGCTGGCCGGTGCGGCCGTAGGCGAAGCTCTTGCGGCGCGAGAAGGTCTCGGCGATCTCGTCCTCGTCCTCCCAGCGGCCGGACTCGACCAGCCCGTTGACGTTGGCGCCGTAGGTGCCCTCGGCGTTCGAGAACACCCGCAGCGCCGCGGTCTCGAGGTCGATGCCGTGCTCGGCCTGATGCGCGAGGGCGTGCTTGCGGACGAAGTTGCACTCCACCGGCTCGTCGGCGGTGGCGGCGAGGTACGAGGCCTCGGCGAGGAGCTTCGTCTGGAGCGGCAGCAGGTCGCGAAAGATGCCGGAGAGGGTGACGACCACGTCGATGCGCGGGCGGCCGAGCGTCTCCAGCGGGATCAGGGTCGCGCCGCAGAGCCGGCCGTAGCCGTCGAAGCGCGGCGCCGCGCCGATGAGCGCCAGGGCCTGGGCGATCGGGCCGCCCTCGCTCTTGAGGTTGTCGGTCCCCCACAGCACCAGGGCGACGCTCTCGGGCAGCGCCGCGCCCTCGTCGCGGTGACGGGCGAGGATCCGGGCGACCTGCCGCGCGCCGTCGGCGACCGCGAAGGCCGAGGGCAGGCGGTAGGGATCGAAGCCGTGCAGGTTGCGTCCCGTCGGCAGCACGGCCGGGTTGCGCAGCAGGTCGCCGCCGGCCACCGGCGCGATGAAGCGCCCGTCCAGCGCCTTGAGCAGGCCGGCGACCTCGTGGTCGCGGGCGAGCAGCGCGTCGGTCTCGGCCAGCGACCGGAAGGCGGCGCGGTGGGTCTCGTCGAGGGGCAGGTTCGCGGTGGCCAAAGCCGCGTCGACGTCCTCGCCGGCCACCAGGGCCGCGATCCCGGCCCGCTCCGGCGCGAGGCCGGCGGAGGCTTCGGCCAATGCCAGCAGCAGGTCGACCCGCTCCTCGGGCGGCGTGCCCTGCCCCACCACGTGCATCCCGTGCGGGATCAGGGTGTGCTCCAGCTCGTGCACCGCCTGGCCCAGCGCCTGGATGCGGGCGGCGAGGTCGTCCCAGGCGGGCTCGGCCGGAGCGAGGTCGAGGGCGGCGGCCTGGGCCTGGACGAGCAGGCCGAGGTCGCGCCGCTCGGCTTCCGCCTCCGGCTCCAGGGCGCGCCAGCGCTCGATCGAGGCCTTGAGGTCGATCAGCCCGCGGTACAGCCCGGCCTGGGCGAGGCTCGGGGTCAGGTAGCTGACCAGGGTCGCGGCCGAGCGGCGCTTGGCGATCATCCCCTCGGAGGGGTTGTTGGCGGCGTAGAGGTAGACGTTCGGCAGCGGCCCGATCAGCCGCTCCGGCCAGCACGATTCGGACAGGCCGGTCTGCTTGCCGGGCATGAACTCGAGCGCGCCGTGGGTGCCGAAATGCAGCACCGCGTCGGCGCGGAAGTCGTCGCGCAGGTAGCGGTAGAAGGCCGAGAAGGCGTGGGTCGGCGCGAAGCCGCGCTCGAACAGCAGGCGCATCGGGTCGCCCTCGTAGCCGAAGCCGGGCTGCACGCCGACGAAGACGTTGCCGAACTGCGCGCCGAGGACGAAGAGGGCCGAACCGTTGCTGTTCTGGCGCCCCGGCGCGGGCCCCCACTGCGCCTCGATCTCGGACAGGTGCCGCTCGCGCCGGACGTGCTCCTCGGCGGGGATGCGGTGATGGACGTTGGCGGGCGTGCCGTAGCGGGCGGAGTTGCCGGCGAGCACCGCGTTGCGCAGGTCGTCGACCGTGTCGGGCACCGCGACGTCGTAGCCGTCCGCCTTCATCGCCGTCAGGGTGTTGTGCAGCGACTGGTACACCGACAGGAACGCCGCCGTGCCGATCGAGCCGGCGTTCGGCGGGAAGCCGAACAGCACGATCGCCACCTTGCGCGCGGCCCGCGCGGTCCGCCGCAGGGCGACGAGGCGCTCGATGCGGGCGGCGAGCATGTCGGCACGCTCCGGGTGAACGCGCATGTCGCGGGCGTTCTCACCCATCGACGCGCCGGAGCGGCCGCCGAACACCATCGGCGCGGTGGCGCCGTCGAGCTCGGGGATCGCGACCATCATCGTGGCCTCGACCGGCGAGAGGCCGCGGTCGGAGCCCTCCCACTGCTCCAGGGTCTGGAACTCCAGCGCGTGGGCGGCGAGGTAGGGCACGTCGAGGTCGGCGAGCGCCGTCTCGGCCGCCGCGGCGTCGTTGTACGCGGGCCCGCCGACCAGCGAGAACCCGGTGAGCGAGACCAGCGCGTCGATGGCCGGCCGGCCGTCGCGGCGGAAGAAGGCGTCCACCGCCGGGCGGTTGTCGAGGCCCGAGGCGAAGGCCGGCACCACCGCGAGGCCGCGGCCTTCGAGCGCCGCGATCACGCCGTCGTAATGGGCGGTGTTCCCGGCCAGCACGTAGGAGCGCATCACCAGCAGGCCGACCCGACCCTTCGCAGGGCCGCTCGAAGGCCCCGTGGGCACGGGGAGCGCGGCGAGCGACTCGCCGATGCGGCCCTTCATGCGCGGGTGGTAGAGGCCGGTCTCGGGATAGCTCAGCGGCGCGGGTGCGGCGGCGATCTCGCGCCAGGCGAGGCGCGGGCCGGCGGCGTAGCGCCCGACCAGGAAGCGCACGAGGTTGGCGATGTTCTCGTCCGAGCCCGAGAGCCAGTATTGCAGGGTGAGGAAGTAGGCGCGCACGTCCTGCGCCGAGCCGGGGATGAAGCGCAGGATCTTCGGCAGCTTGCGGATCATCGCCATCTGGCGGGCGCCGTTGCCCTGGGCGCCCGGCTTGCCGCGCAGCTTCTTCAGGAAGTCGAGGGCGCCGCGCTTGGTGCCGTCCATGTCGAAGCGGTTGAGGCGGGTGGTCTTCACCACCTCGCCGGCCGAGAGGCAGCCGATCATCGCGTCGCAGTGCGGGCGGCGGGCCAGCAGCGCCGGCAGCACGGCGCGGACGTGCTCGTCCATGAACAGCATCGTCGCGAGCACGATGTCGGCCCGGGCGATGTCGGCCTTGCAGGCGGACAGGCTCGCGGGCGCGGTGTCCCACTCGGCGGCGGCGTGGAAGTCGAGGACGAGGCCGGGCATCTCGCTGCGCAGCCGGAGGCGGGCGCGCTCGAGGGCGCTCGCCATGTGGTTGTCCATCGTCACGACGACGATGCGGAGCTCGGGCCGTTCAGCGACCGAAATGCGCTTTGGCATCGTACAAGGTCTCGACGGTGATGAGCGGCAGCGCCCGCTCCCTGGCGAAGGTTTCCGTGTTGGTGCGGGCTTTTCCTCGGACGAAGAACGGGATCTTCCGCAGCTCCTTCTCGGCCTCCACGGCCCAGGTCGGAGCGGTCGGGCCGGCGAGCGTCACCGAGGTGACGGGCTCGGGAACCGGCGGGGCGGGCGCGGGCGCCCCGGCGGGGGCCTTGCCGCCGAGATGGGACGGGGCGCGGTCGTTGAACTCGGGGTCCTCGCGGAACATCCCGAGCAGGTGCTCCTCCAGGCCCATCATCAGCGGGTGGACCCAGGTGTCGAACAGGACGTTGGCGCCCTCGAAGCCCATCTGCGGCGAGTAGCGCGCCGGGAAGTCCTGGACGTGGACCGGCGCCGAGATCACCGCGCAGGGCAGCCCGAGCCGCTTGGCGATGTGACGCTCCATCTGCGTGCCGAGCACCAGCTCGGGGCCGGCCGCCTGGATCGCCGCCTCGACGTCGAGGTAGTCGTCGGAGATCAGCGCCTCGATGCCGTGGAGCGCGGCCTCCGCCCGGACCTCGCGGGCGAACTCGCGGCCGTAGGTGCCGAGGCCGACGACCCGGAACCCGAGCTCGGCCTTCGCGACGCGGGCGGCGGCGATCGCGTGGGTGGCGTCGCCGAAGATGAAGATGCGCTTGCCGGTGAGGTAGGTCGAGTCGACCGAGCGCGAATACCAGGGCGCGCGCGACGGCGCCCCGGCGAGCACCGGCGCCGGGTCGATTCCGGCCAAAGCCGCGACCTCCTCGACGAAGCGGATCGTCGCGCCGACGCCGATCGGCACCGTCTCGACCATCGGCTGGCCGAAGGTCTTCTGCAGATACTGCGCGGCCGCGCGCGCCACCTCCGGGTAGAGCACGACGTTGAAGTCGGCGTCCTTCAGGCGGCCGAGGTCGGCCGGGCTTGCGCCCATCGGCGCCACGACGTTGACGGCGATGCCGAGCCGCTCGAGCAGGCCGGTGATCTCGTCGAGGTCGTCGCGATGGCGGAAGCCCAGCGCCGTCGGCCCGAGGATGTTGCAGGACGGACGCCGGCCCTCCGGCTTCGGCTCCGGGGACGGCGAGCCGGAAAGCCCGCGGACCAGCCGGTAGAAGGTCTCCGACGCGCCCCAGTTCTCCTTCTTCTGGTAGGCCGGCAGCTCCAGCGCGATCACCGGGATCGGCAGGTTCAGCGCCTTGGCGAGGCCGCCCGGATCGTCCTGGATCAGCTCCGCCGTGCACGAGGCGCCGACGATCATCGCCTGCGGCCGGAAGCGCTCGTAGGCGGCGGCGGCCGCGTCCTTGAAGATCTCGGCGGTGTCGGAACCGAGGTCGCGGGCCTGGAAGGTGGTGTAGGTGACCGGCGGGCGGGCGTCGCGCCGCTCGATCATCGTGAACAGCAGGTCAGCGTAGGTGTCGCCCTGCGGCGCGTGCAGCACGTAGTGCAGCCCCTCCATCGCGGTGGCGACCCGCATGGCGCCGATATGCGGCGGTCCTTCGTAGGTCCAGAGGGTGAGCTGCATCGCCTCAGACCTCCAGCCGGGTGCGGCGGACGAGCGGGCGGGCGAACAGCTCGGCGAGGTCGCCGGCCTGGTCGTAGCCCTGGATCGGCGTGAACAGCAGCTCGATCGACCACTTGGTCGCGAGCCCTTCCGCCTCCAGCGGGTTGGCGAGGCCGAGGCCGCAGACCGTCAGATCGGGCCTCTCGGCCCGGGCCCGGTCCATCTGCGCGTCGAGGCTCTGGCCCTCGACGATGTCCGTGCCGTCGGGCAGCAGGGCGAGGTCCTCGGCGAGGTGCCCGCGGTGCAGGTATGGCGTCCCGACCTCGCACAGGCCCATGCCCAATTCCCGCGACAGGAACCGGGCGAGCGGCACCTCGAGCTGCGAATCGGGGAAGAAGAACACCCGCTTGCCGGCAAGCGTCTCGCGGTGGTGATCGAGCGCGCGGGCGGCGCGGGCCCGGCCCGGCGCGGTCGATCACCAC
>NZ_VRUV01000165.1:0-8544 GCF_008039455.1 Methylobacterium sp. WL116 | reverse complement strand
GGCGAGGCGCGCCTCGGCCTGGGCGACGTCGGTGCGGGTGACCTCGCCGACGTTGAAGCGGTCGCGGGTCTGGCGGAGCTGCTCCTCCAGCACCTCGACGTTGTTGCGGTTCAGCTCCAGCGTTGCGGTGTTGCTGAGCACGTTCATGTACGACTGCACCGCGCTGTACAGCACGGACATCTCGGTAAATCTCAGGATCTCTCGCTGACTATAAACCGTCGACTCTGCCCGACGCGTGTTGTTGTCAGTTCGAAAGCCATCGAAAACTGGCTGCGTGACCGTAATACCCGCTCCACCCGGGAGGGTCGTTTGACGAAACGTATTGCTTCCCGTGCTTGTTATGGATGTTCCACCGCCGCCGGACGTGCCACTGCTGCCACTCGTATTACCTAACGAGGAAGACCCTGTTCCGCCTGTTGAGACGCCAGTGGTCCCGGAAGAGATACCCGTCGAGACACCCGTCGTTGTGCCTAACCCTCCACTCGACGTACCGCCCAACAAGCTGCTGGACGTACTACCCAGCGCGGATCCCGCAGTGCTGGTGCCGCCACCGCCATTGCCTTCATAATACTGCAGTCCGAGATCCGCCTCGACACTCACCGTCGGGCGGTATCCCGACTTGGCAATCGCGATGTTCTCGTCTGTTGCGCGCACGCCCGCACGGCTGGCGTTGAGTTGGGGGTTCCCCCCATAGGCTTTGGCGAGCGCGCCCTCTAGAGTCTCCGACGCGGCCGGACCAGCCACAGCCAAGCCGGCGGCGACGGCAAGGCCGGCGATCCGGTAGCTGCGGCAGGCGGCAGGTTTGTCTTCTGTCACGTCGATCAGCCCTTGCGGTGTCTCGATGACTGGATCCCCGCCCCACACCAGAGACGGAGATGGCGCGCGTTGTGCACCTTCCAGCCAAGCCCGCCCTGGCGTGACCTTATCGCACTCCACCCTTTCCAACCGCTGCCACAGCCAACCAACCCTCTGAATCCCAAGCGATGCGATATTAAAGCGACACCTCGTAGGGAGCACGTCAGAGGGGAACAGTTGCAGTCGGCAGATCCTAAAGCGGTTCAATCAGAGCCGCTTCCCGAGCCACGAGGGCGGCTTTGATCCCATAAAGCGCGGCTGGTACAACGAGCCAAGCGATCGACAAAAATCTAGATTTAAATGCCTGCCTCGGCGAACACATGATCCAGCAAGCACCGCATCGCGTGTGGAGGGAGATGCATCCTGTGCTCATCGTACTCGTCGCCGCGTTCATGCCGTCAGGCCCTGCTTTGAGCCGTGACGAAGCGCTCGAGCGTTATGCCAAGGTAGCTGCAGCGTCTCTTTTTGCGGAAAGCCGCTGTCCAAGATTTCAGGTTCGTGCGGGACAGCTAACAACGCTTCGAATGGCAACTGCTATTACGACCAACGAGGAATCGATCATCGAGGCCAAGCTTCGCAAATGGTCGGGCGAAGTCCATCAAGCATACGTTCGAAATGGCGCAGCGGACTGGTGCTCCGAGGTGTACGATTTACTTGGACCATCCGGGACGATTGAGAAGGGAATTTTATCAAAGCAATAAAGGGGAAATGAAATACGATGCAATAGGATGCAGATTAATACCCTTTTCCAACAGACCATCGGAGTATGTAATCATTGGTCTCGAAGTATCTACAGCCAACCAACAAAATAATATGCACGGCAATTTGATTATATAAAATTATACAGGCTTGCCGTGCAAATTTATCGTATTATAAGCAGTGGCAAACAATCCTCCGAGCTAAATCATGTTTTTTCTTCGATACACTCTGATTGCAATATCTGGGCTTCTACTTCTGATCATGCTAGCTTTTTGGACAATTAGCGGACGTTTGACTGACATCGTTAGTTTGATTGTGTTCCTGTATCTGGGATCAAATCTGTTCTATCTCATTTTCTCTCATCCAACCTTCAAGGCAAGCGGTTTTTTCCAACGTGCAGCCACAGGACTTGCATTCGCCTCGCTCGAATTGCGTCATCAAGCCAACGAAGCCGAGATCCGAGAGATCGAAGCCGAACGAATCCGAAACCTCGACAACGGATCGAAGGCCTATAAGCTTCGTGCAGCGACGGAATTCTTACAGTACATTCGTGATAACCCAACGATTAAAAAATATTACGCACTGGAGAGTCAGCAGGAAGCAGCCAAGCCTCAGGAGAACATTGCCATTGCTGCCCTACCGAATGATCAACGTGCGATCGCGTCGCCTCAGAGCAGCGTTGCGCTAGCGCCAGGCCCGGCCAATCCACAACTCCCAATCAGAACGCAAAGCCTGCCGTCAAAGAGGCTGGACACCGCCGTACAGACCAACACGTCCATTCCCAGCCCCCCTGTGATGGGATCTCAACGCCCCCCACAAACCAGCAACCCCTGAGGAACAGGGCCAAGGCTCTATCGAAGCGCTGGAATACATCCCCTCGATCCCGATCCTGAGCTTGAGCGGCTAAGCTTCAGCGGCATGCCCGACGGGTGTGACCAATACGTGGGACAGGCACGAGCGGCCATGCGCCGGGTTCAGGCAAAGGTGAGGCGTAACCAAACAGACTCAAATTTTGCATTCAAACCGGTACCGACGGGGTGATGTCGTTCCTACCCTGCATTTTTTGTGACAGGCTCAGGATGAGGGATGCTGTCCGAGCGTCCGACAGGCGCGGCGCTCGGAGATGTTCATCGTCAGCTGGATGTGCTCGACACAGGCGCGTCGGCGCCCAGGGCTCGAGACGTCTTCCCCGGGACGCCTCCTGCAGGATCAGCTTGTCCAGCGTCACATCGGCGATGGCTTTTCGAAGCCGAGCATTCTCGGTCTCGAGACTCTTCAACCGCCGAACTTGATCCGACTTCAGGCCGCCAAACTCACGCCGCCACCGGTAATACGTCACCGAACTCACACCGAGCGCGCGGATTGCATCGGCCACGCTCTGGCCCTGTGAAATCAGAACGTCCGCCTGACGTAGCTTCGCGACGATCTCCTCGGGCTTCGGGTGCTTTGCCATCTCGTCCGTCCTCCAGGCTCAAAAGCCATACCAAAGGGCGGACCACTTCAATGGGGGCTGACCACCCGCGCGGAGCTCGCGCGCGAGAGCCTGCCCTATGCAACCTACCTGAGTGATGCCGAATGGACGGTACTCGCGCCGCTGCTCCCTGCACCGTCCAGCACCGGCCGCCCCTGGCGCTGGCCCGTGCGCACCGTCCTCGACAGCATCCTATACGTGCTGCGCACCGGCTGCGCGTGGCAGCACCTGCCGCTGGACTTCCCGCCTTGGAGCACGGTGCATCGCTGGTTCTTGCGCCTGTCGAAGGCAGGCGTGTTCGAGCGCCTCGCTCACGCCCTCACGATGGCCGATCGGGAGCGGGTCGGACGCGAGGCCAGTCCGACCGGCTGTATCGGGGAGCGCAAGCCGCGCACTCCGGTGGCGTGGGGATGGCAGGCGAGCGCAGTTATGATCAAGCCCGTCGGGCCGTCGGGCACAAACGCCACGCGCTGACCAACACGTACCTGACTGATTATCAGGATTTTCTGCCAGGCATAACGCTGCACCGCAATCACGAAATAGCAGGAATATTCCCGCCGCAGAACGGTTCAAACCGAACAAGTTCGCTGTATTGAGATCTGCTGTGTCTTTGATGGACACTGTCAAAGGGGCGATCTCCTAAATGTCGGGAAGTAGGGGTCTCCTAGTATCCGCTTTCATTATACTCTTTTGGTCTTAATTTACGCGTCAGACTCGACCTTCTAAAAGGGGCAGAGTCGGTCCAGGAGCGGATCGGGGGGTATGAGTAGCGGCGATCAAGCCCAGTATTGAAGCAACGCCAATTCCGATATCAGGAATAGTCGCGACAACTAGGTACATTGCAAGTATAGGTAGTAAACTCAGTTTTAGCGCCGTACCAAATACTACATCTTCCTTCGAAATCGATCTTGGCGCCGTCAGTACTTGCTGTGCGATAAAACCAAACATCAGCATCGCACCAAACAGACCGGTGCTGCCGAGGATCGATACGGCCCAGTTGGATACGCGAATTGAGCCTAGGCCAGCTCCCATCCCCCCTGTATCAAGAAAGGCCTGCCAACCGATTCTAGTCCACATTGTGCGCTCAGCATAGGACGCTGATTTCGCCTTCTCATAAACTAATCCATCGATCATAGTATAGACTGGATCGAGTAGGTTCGGCCTAAGTAGGGTACCAGAAACAGTCACAAAAATGACCAGGAAGATCACGACAATTTCCTGTTTGATCTGCCCCCCCCGTTTATTGTCCGTGTCCAAGCCTCGGTAGAGAAGATCTATTCCATAGAGGAAGCCCAACACTCCGAGGCCCACAATTCCGGTAGATGAGGTCGAGAGGATCGTCATGCCCCCCAGCAAGACGATAGCTCCTAAAGCAAGGAGATGCTCCAGGCCCTTCCTATAGAACGGCCGGAGAAAAACCAACGACGCCATCAAGCCAACACAGACCGTCCCGAAGGATGAAGCTTCTGTCATCAATCCGACCACCCGTTTGGCTCCTTCGGCCTCAACGTCGACCAGAAAGGAGTACGTCGCGGTGCGGAACGGCTCCAGGATGTATCCTATGTGAAGATTGTAAGTAGCTAGGTCAATGATCCCCGTAAGAACTAGGACGTAAGCAGCGCAAAGGAGTGCACGTAGGTAGTGAATACGTAATATATCTGATTGGCCCATCATCGAAAACGACAACGCCGTTCCATAGGATAGCATGATGTAACATGATTGAGTGTAGTTTCCTGAAGAAGGACGCAATATATCCGTTCCTGACATCGGCGCCGAGATTGGAACGACTTCTAACAACCCCAAAAATGTTCGCGGTAGAACCAATGCGCCAAATACGGCGTAGACCACGAAGGCGGTGAATAGGATCATACGCTGGGGATCAAGGGCAGATTCGGTAGCGCGCATTATATTACCGCGTTGAACGAGGACCTTGCAGACGAACAATGCGGCACAAGCAGATTGAGGCAAAACGTTTACGCCACCGCTGAACGGCAGCATCTGCAAGCTACCAAAAGCCCCTGTGCTTACCAGCAAATAGAGCAGGCTTGGACCGCGCGCAAAAAGCGCGACGACTATTAAGACCCATAGTACAGCAGCCGGCCAACTCATTCTCACCTCAGAAGTCTATCGCCGAGTTGGCAAGACCGCGCGGGGTCTCTAGATTTATTATTTGAACGGAGCCTCCAACGGCTTCCGTCTTGCATCCCGACTTGCAGCATACCTTATAACCGCCCTAAAGGCAGAGTACCTGCATTAGGTATTCTGTTTGAAATTCAGTGTTTCAATAGCCTCGGCGCGGATTTGAGTCATCCCGGTTGGCGGTATGAACCCAGCTTCGGTTAAACGCCTAACTGAAAACTGCATCATGCCAAGGGGGCGACGCGGCCTTAATCCACTGCGATAACGAATAATATCCTTGCCCCAATCCACGGCGCGAGGCAAATATCGGACAGCCTCAATAGAATTTGGTGCCCTTTTGGCGGCTTCAGCAAAGATTCCTTTCACCGTTGGATCGTCGACCGTGTCATCACCAAGATTGAAAACCTCAACTCCAGTCCTCGGGCTTAAGCGGACAAGCGAGCGTTCTAATGCCCACACAAAGGCTGCAGCAACGTCTCCAACAAAAATATGATGAGCGTTGCGGTGGGCTAGTAAGGCGCGACGAACTGTGCCCCACTTTAGTAAAGCTAGAACGTCGTTATGGTCGACCACAACGGTTGGACGAAAAATAACATATTCGACATTCCTTGCTTCTTGTTTGATCGATAGCTCGCCCCCGAGTTTGGTGCGCCCATAACTCCTAAGCGTACTATCTCCCCAATATTCGGAAATAACATCGTGATCAGAAGTTATTGTATCAGAATTTTCATCAACAATCTCTTGGTGCTGAGATCCGTAGACACTCACCGAACTTGCATACGCCATAAATCGAACCCCTGCCGCTTCTGCTGCTATAGCAAGAGCGCGCGTAGCCTCAACGTTGACTCGAACCATGTCTTCTTCGTGTTTGAGCTCAGCACCAAGATGTAGAATACCGGCGCATCCTTCGACGTCGGCCGAAAAGTCAAGATCTGATTGTCGGAGATCATGCGTGACCCACTGAAGATGCGGTTCTTGCGAAGGTGGACGCATACGTGAGGTCAAGGCGCGAACGCCATAACCCTGCTCGATCAACGCTTTGACCACAGCTGATCCGATTTTCCCTCCGCCTCCGGTGACAAGGATCACCGGCTTGCCAGCCTTAGATGTCGGCCGAGCTAGACGGACGCGGCGCGACGGTGCAGTTACGGAAAGGGCCGGTGTTGGCTCCATCTTGACGCCCTCGATCTTCAGATGATCGGCGAGACGGATTGCGAGTGCCAGAGCTGTCTGTGTTGGATTGGCATGCCCAGAAGTCGTGAAGACCGAAGTGCCAGCGATAAACAAATTATTCATACCGTGTACCCGACAATTGCGATCGACAACTCCCTGAGCGGGATGTTCCGACATTCGGGTAGTACCCATGGGATGGGCAACGTCAGGCAGGGGCATAGGAGCACTATCGTCGAGCACCCAATCCTCGAGTCTTGGTGCCGGCATTCCTACTTTTTTGGATTCGTTACAAAATAAGCGCGCTAAAGCTCGAACGGAACGGCCTTCAATCTGACCAATCTTCCAATCAATGCGCGATAGCGGAATATTATAAACATCTGATTTATCAGAAAGAGTAACGCGGCTATCCGGGTATGGAGGCTGCTCGACAATGCATTCGAGATGTAGCCAATCAAACTTACGCACTGGGCTGCGCCTGCGGATTAGACGCTCCAAACCTCTTGCGATCAGCCCAAATTCACACAAAACTTCCAATAGTGGTTTGCCGGGAGAGCCTTTAAGGCGAGCGAGCTTGAAAAGCGCCAACAGTGGATCGTTGTCACTGACGCGTCCGTTTAGCCACGCGGCTGCAGCGACGAGTTCCTCGGCCATCTGTACCTTTGGCGAAAGCGCAACGCCCCGAGTTAAGACCACGGGCTTCCCGTTGATCTTTGGTCTAAACGAGCCGAACGCCATTTGTGCAGCTAGGCGATCGGCCGGGCTGAATGCTCCGATTGGGCCACGCGGGTGGTCCATAAGGTAGCGGCCTACTTGGTCGTGAAAGTTGCCGATGCCTTTGTCGAGAGTTCGACGCGAGGCTAGCATGATACGAGCGTTCTCGATGCCGCCCGCGCTAAGCACAGTGATGGTAGGGCAGATCCGCCGCACCCCGCCATCAGGACCCATGATTTCAATGCCAATTACAGATCGACCGTTCGGGTCGATTTCAATCTGTGTCACAGTCGCGCTTAGTAACCCCTTGACACTATCAGCTTTGATCTTGGCAGCACGTGGGCCGAAGCGCATGAAGTCGCGCCGCTGTTCTGCATCCTGACTGTAAGACCATAGATAGTCGATTAGTATCTTTGCATCAAATAAATTGCGATCGTTTTTGAGGACATAATCTATAAAGGCGGGATCAATGTTATCCGCCACGGCCCCGCCAGCGTGGACAAGCGTCCGTATAAAATAAGGTTCGACATCCGAGCGAGAGATGGGCCATCCCGATCCGGGAATCCATGAGCGCTGCGTGAAGTCGAACTCTTCGAATGCGGCTAGACGGCCTGACCAAGTCCGCGACGTTCCACCAAGACCCCGATTGCGCACGAGAGTTTGGTCTAAAACTCGCGGCGCACCGACACTCTCAATCTCGTTCAGCGCATCAGCCCAGGCATCCGGCACTCGTCCGCCGCTTTCCACAACCAATACTTTCTGCTGCGATCCGGCGAGCTCGGCAGCGAGCGTTAACCCAATAGGTCCAGCGCCGACGATGCAGATGTCGGTTTCGATCAGGCCTCCCGGAGGCAAGGTGCGGATATCTTGAAAGTTCATGCCGCAAGTCCGTGGTTTAAGACCGTATCGCAACTAGCGCATCAATAGCTGTATGTCTGTCGCGGCTAAAGGCCATTCACCACTTTTTGGCCCAATCGACAACCTATGCCGTAGCGCCTCACCACGCCTGATAAGTTTTTTTGGGTTTCGTTGCGAACCTCCCGGCGAACTAGAGCGGTATCCGATCAGGTTGGATCATAAGCGTCGTATCCCGCGGCGGCGAGGTAGCTCCGGCATTCGTCTGGTTTGAAGGCAGCGAAGGCGTTTCGGATGGCGTCCCAGAGGTCGGCATCGGTGCGCTTCGCAGCCGATCGGAGCATGGCTTCGAGCTTAGCGGAGGCCATCTCGATCGGCTTTAGATCGGGGTTGTAGGGCGGAAGGTAGAGGAGCCGGGCACCGACTGCCTCGATCGCCTCGCGCACGCCTTTGACCTTATGGGTCCGGAGGTTGTTGAGGATGACGGTGTCACCCTGGCTTAGGGGCAAGGGCTTGTCGTGGCCTGAACGGATTGGCGGGGCTTGCGTTTTCATCTTTTTGAGTCAGGAGGGACGATGCTGAGCGACGCGCAATGGTCTGAACTGGTACCCCTGGTGGCGGCTTGCCGGCCCAGGGCCAAA
>NZ_VRUV01000164.1:0-8563 GCF_008039455.1 Methylobacterium sp. WL116 | reverse complement strand
GCGGTGGCACCGGGCGGCGGCGCGAGCGGCGCCGAGGTCACGGCGCCGGAGGGCATCGCCGGGGCGATGTTGTCGATGGCGGCTTGCTGTGCCGGCCCGCGGACGCGGGGTCCGTCGAAGCGCTGCGACGCGCAGGCGCCGAGCCCTGCCGCCAGCGCGAGGAGGGCGATCGTCGAACGGTACTGACGCGGCATCGGTCTCGGCTTCCCCGGCGCACGTGCGGCGCCCCTTGCGAGCCCTTGCGTCGGGGGCAATTGCGATGCCCGCAAGGCGGCCGGTCGGGGAACGGTCTTCGGAGGGCCCGCGCGCGAGGCTTTTCGGGCCGAGTGTGGCGGGGCGGCCTCAGTCCGCCGCCCCGCCGGATCACACCGTGCGCTCGACCATCATCTTCTTGATCTCGGCGATCGCCTTGGCCGGGTTCAGGCTCTTCGGGCAGGTGTTGGCACAGTTCATGATCGTGTGGCAGCGATAGAGCTTGAACGGGTCGTGCAGCGCGTCGAGGCGGTCGCCGGTGTTCTCGTCTCGGCTGTCGATCAGCCAGCGATAGGCCTGCAGCAGCGCCGCCGGGCCGAGGAACTTCTCGCCGTTCCACCAGTAGCTCGGGCACGAGGTGGTGCAGCAAGCGCACAGGATGCACTCGTACAGCCCGTCGAGCTTGGCCCGGTCCTCGGGCGTCTGCGGCCACTCCTTCTCGGGCGCCAGGGTGTCGGTCTTGAGCCAGGGCTCGACCGAGGCGTGCTGGGCGTAGAAGTTCGTCAGGTCGGGGACGAGGTCCTTCAGCACCGGCATGTGCGGCAGCGGATAGATCTTCACCGCGGCGGTCTTGCGGCCCTTCGCGTGCTCCTGGCACTCGTCGATGCCCATGGTGCAGGCGAGCGCGTTCTGGCCCTCGATGTTCATGGCGCAGGAGCCGCAGATGCCCTCGCGGCAGGAGCGGCGGAACACCAGCGTCGAGTCGACCTTGTTCTTGATCCACAGCAGCGCGTCGAGCACCATCGGCCCACAATCGTCGCGGTCGACCTGATAGGTGTCGATCCGCGGGTTCTTCCCGTCGTCCGGGTTCCAGCGGTAGACGCGGAACTCCTTGAGGTTCTTGGCCCCCGTCGTCGCGGGCCAGGACTTGCCCTCGGTGATCTGGGAGTTCTTGGGGAGGGAGAATTCGGCCATGGCTGTCGTTGGCTTCCGCTAGAGTCGATCGAAGCAACGATCGGCAAGACGCATCGGGAACGCGGTCCCGCCGATCGGCTTTCCGAAGCGCGCAGCTTAGTAAACGCGCGCCTTCGGCTCGATGTACTGGATCTCGTTCGACATCGTGTAGGTGTGGACCGGGCGGTAATCGATGCTCACCCGGTGGGCACTCTCGTCGAGCCACGACAGGGTGTGCTTCATCCACTCCTTGTCGTTGCGGTCGGGGAAGTCCTCGCGAGCGTGCGCCCCGCGCGATTCCTCGCGGTTGGCGGCCGATTCCATGGTGACGACCGCCTGGCCGATCAGGTTGTCGAACTCCAGGGTCTCGAGCAGGTCGGTGTTCCAGACGAGCGACCGGTCGGTGATGCGGATGTCGGCGGATGCCGACCACACCTTGTGGATCAGGCCCTTGCCCTCCTCCAGCACCTCGCCGGTGCGGAACACGGCGCAGTTGTTCTGCATCGTCTTCTGCATCTCGAGGCGCAGGTCCGCGGTCGGCGTGGAGCCGTCGGCGTAGCGGAAGCGGTCGAGGCGGGTCAGCGCCTTGTCGGCGGAATCCTTGGCCAGGTCCATCGGCCGGCCGTTCGGCTCGACGATCTCGGCGCAGCGCTGGCCGGCGGCGCGGCCGAACACCACGAGGTCGATCAGCGAGTTCGAGCCGAGGCGGTTGGCGCCGTGCACCGAGACGCAGGCCGCCTCGCCGATCGCCATCAGGCCGGGCACGACGGTGTCGGGGTTGCCGTCGCGCAAGGTCAGCACCTCGCCGTGATAGTTCGTCGGGATGCCGCCCATGTTGTAGTGCACCGTCGGCAGCACCGGGATCGGCTCCTTGGTGACGTCGACGCCGGCGAAGATCTTGGCGGATTCCGAGATGCCCGGCAGGCGCTGGTGGAGGATCGCCGGGTCGAGGTGGTCGAGGTGCAGGAAGATGTGGTCGCCGCCCTTGCCGACGCCGCGGCCGGCCCGGATCTCCATGGTCATCGAGCGCGAGACCACGTCGCGCGAGGCGAGATCCTTGGCCGACGGGGCGTAGCGCTCCATGAAGCGCTCGCCCTCGGAATTCGTCAGGTAGCCGCCCTCGCCGCGGGCGCCCTCGGTGATCAGGCAGCCGGCGCCGTAGATGCCGGTCGGGTGGAACTGCACGAACTCCATGTCCTGCAGCGGCAGGCCGGCACGCAGCACCATGGCATTGCCGTCGCCGGTGCAGGTGTGGGCCGAGGTCGCCGAGAAGTACGAGCGGCCGTAACCGCCGGTGGCGAGGATCACCATCTGCGCGCGGAAGCGGTGGATCTCGCCGGTGGCTTGGTCCATGGCGATGACGCCGCGGCAGCGGCCCTCGTCGTCCATGATCAGGTCGAGGGCGAAGTACTCGATGAAGAAGTTGGTCTGGTTCTTCACCGCCTGCCCGTACAGGGTGTGGAGCATCGCGTGCCCCGTGCGGTCGGCGGCCGCGCAGGTGCGCTGCGCGGTGCCCTTGCCGTAATCGGTGGTCATGCCGCCGAACGGGCGCTGGTAGATCTTGCCCTCTTCCGTGCGCGAGAACGGCACGCCCCAGTGCTCGAGCTCGTAGACGGCCGCGGGAGCGTTGCGCACGAGATACTCGATCGCATCCTGGTCGCCGAGCCAGTCCGACCCCTTCACGGTGTCGTACATGTGCCAGCGCCAGTCGTCCGGGCCCATGTTGCCGAGCGAGGCCGAGATGCCGCCCTGCGCCGCCACCGTGTGCGAGCGGGTCGGGAACACCTTGGTGATGCAGGCGGTGCGCAGGCCCGCCTGGGAGCAGCCGACGGTGGCGCGTAGGCCCGCGCCGCCCGCGCCGACGACCACCACGTCGAAGGTGTGGTCGGTGATGGGATAGGCGGGTCCCTGCCCGTTCTGTCCGTTGGCGGCCATGGAAGGCTCCTTCAAGATCGCGAGTGGCAGGTCAGACGAGGCGGCCGAGCCCCACGCGCAGGATCGCGTAGAGGCAGGCCACGGCCACGACGACCGCGTAGAAGTTGTTGGCGAACACCGCGGCGATCTTCAGCCCCGGGCTGTGGACGTAATCCTCGATGATCACCTGCATCCCGAGACGCATGTGGATCGCGACCGAGGTCACGGCGAGGATCAGGACGATCGCGACGAAGGGGTGCGACACCAGGGCCACCGCCTCCGCGTAGGAGCGGCCGGCCATCAGCGCGATGATCACCACGAAGGCGAGCATCAGCGGCGCGTTTGCGGCGGCGGTCAGCCGCTGCATCCACCAATGCCCGACGCCGTGGTGGGCGACGCCGAGGCCGCGGACGCGGGCGCGGGGCGTGCGGATCGAGACCTGCGGGTTCTGGAGGATCTTGGCCTTGGCCATGGCGGGAACTCCTCAGCGCGCCAGAAGGGCGACGGCCCAGACGACGATGGTCAGCGTCGCCGAGCCGATCAGGGTGGCGCGGGCCAGCGCCATGCGCTTGTCGCGGTCGAAGCCGTATCCGGCATCCCACACGAAGTGCCGCAGGCCACCCAGCATGTGGTGCAGCAGGATCCAGGTGTAGGCGAACAGCACGATCCGCCCGATCCAGGACCCGAAGAACCACGCCACCCAGGCGTAGGCCGCCGGGCCCGAGGCGAGCGCCACGAGCCAGATCGCGACGAGCGCGGTGCCGCCGTAGAGCGCTGTGCCGGTGACGCGGTGGAACACCGACATCGCCATCGTCCAGGTCCAGCGATAGATCTGGAGATGCGGCGAGAGCGGCTGGGCGACGGTGGGGCGTGCGGTGGGTGCCATCGTGCGGGAGGCCTCGTGTCGTTCTCGGAACCGGGTCGATCTTGGAATTGGACCGTCTCTAATCTGTAGCGCTAGAGGCCCGAGCGTTTCGCCGCAATGCGGCATGGCAGGACGGAGATGACGATTTCGTCGGGATATCGCCTGCCGCCGGGCACGGCGGGCGCCGTTCTCGCGACACGTATCCTTCTCATGGCAGTCGCCCGATCAGCCGCCACCAGAGGTAGTCGAGCGGCGCGGCGACCAGCAGCGTCGCGACCCCGTAGGCGAAGGTCGCGCGCGTCGCGTCCTTCAGCGACACGCCGCCGAGCTCGCGCGCGAACACGATGGGCGGCGCCTGATACGGGAAGAACAGCGTCGCGTAGCCGAGCACCTGCACCATCACCACGTCGAGCACAGGCCAGCCGCTGGCCTGTGCCATCTCGCCCGCCAGCGCCGTGTAGAGCGCGGGCGCGCCGTTGGCCGTGACCACGAGGGTGAGCGCCGTGGCGACGCCGGTCAGCACCGCGAAGTTCTGCACGGTCGCGCCCGGGCTCAGGGGCGCGACCGCCAGCAGCGCGTGGCCGAGCCGCTCGCCCAAGCCGGTCTCGTTGACGACCGCCACGAGGCCGAGCAGCGCGGCGATGTAGAAGCAGGTGCGCAGCGAGACCTGCGCGAAGGCGTCCGCCGGCAGCACGCCGATCCGCGGCATCAGGCAGATCACCGCGGCCGAGAGCCCGACCCAGGCCGGGGCGATGCCGTGCAGCCCGTCGGTCATCCATAGCGCCAGCGTGCCGACGAGGATCGCGGCCAGCCGGCGCTCGGCGGGCGAGGCCGGGGGCAGGGCCGGCAGCGCCGCGGCACCGGATTCGAGCCGGTCGGGGAACAGCGTCACGAGCAGCACGCCCTTCACCAGCGCCAGGACCGGCGCGTGCAGCCAGAGATAGGGCAGGTAGGTGAGGTGCAGGCCCTGGAGCCGCTCGGCCGCGCCGGCCATCACCAGGTTCGGCACGTTGGCGGGCAGGATCGCCGCCGACAGGATCGGGGTCGCGAGCCCGACCGCCATCACCGCGCCGATCCGGCCCTTCCGCCCGGGCGCCAGCCCGAACGCGTCGCAGAGCGACAGGGTCACCGGAATCATCAGCGCGATGCGCCCGAGGTTCGACGGCATCACGAAGGCGAGCAGGAAGCTGAACCCCACGAGCCCGGCGACGAGGCGCGGATAGGAGCCCGAGAGCCGGCCGCTCAGCCCCTGCGCCAGGCGTGCGCCGAGGCCGGTCCGCGTCATCGCGAGGCCGACCACCATCCCCGACATCACCAGCCAGAAGGCCGATGCCGCGAAGCCGGAGAACACCGTCGCCGCCGTGCCGAGCTTGAGCAGCATGGCGAGGGCGAAGAACAGCAGCGCGGTGACGATCTCGGGCAGCAGCGCCGTCGCCCAGAGGCCCATGCAGAGCACGAGCAGCGCGCCGGTCGCCCAGATCGTCGTCCCGCCTCCCATGCCGCCCTGCCCCTACCCTGTTCGATCCGCCCGATGGTTAGGGGCCCGATTGGAACGGTTCGCAATACGGATTTCCTTGATGATGCCTTCGCGATCGGCGAAGGCTGAGCGTCGGGCGCGCGCGTTTCGCAGTCGCTCGTGCATCGCTGTGGCGCCGGCAGCGGCTTCGCGGCCCGCGTAAGGAAGCCCGGCGATGATGCGCTTCGACCTGTCCGACCTCAGCCTCTTCCGCCACGTGGTCGAGGCCGGCTCGATCACCCACGGGGCGGCGCGCGCGAACCTCGCGCTCGCCGCCGCCTCGACGCGGATCCGGGCAATGGAGACCTCGCTCGGCGCCGCCCTGCTCACCCGCACCCGTTTCGGCGTCACGCCGACCCCGGCCGGGCGGGCCTTGCTGGCGCATGCCCGCGGGCTGATCGCCGCGATCGAGCGGATGCAGGGCGAGCTCTCGGCCTTCTCCGGCGGCACGGTCGGGCAGATCCGGGTCCTGGCCAACACCAACGCGCTCACCGAATTCCTGCCGGATGCGCTGGCCGCCTACCTGGCGAAGAACCCCGGGGTCAGCGTCGAGATCGACGAGCACACCTCGGACGAGATCGTCGGCCTCGTCGCGGACGGGCAGGCCGACCTCGGCATCCTGTCGGGCACGGTCGACACCGGCGACCTCGAGACCTTCCCGTTCCGGCAGGACCGCTTCGTGCTGGTGGCGGCGCGCGGGCACGCCCTGGCCGGGCGCGGGGCGGTCGCCTTCGCCGAGGTGCTGGCGCACGACCTCGTCGGTCTCGACCGGGCGAGCGCGCTCACCCGGTTTCTCGCCGACAAGGCGGCGCGCGTCGGGCGCCCGATGCGCCTGCGCGTGCAGCTGCGCGGGTTCGACGCCGTCTGCCGCCTCGTCGATGCCCGCGTCGGCGTCGGCATCGTGCCCGAGAGCATGGCCCGGCGGGTCGCCCGCGGCCTCGACATCGCCGTCGTGCCGCTGGTCGAGCCGTGGGCGACGCGCGCCCTGACCCTGTGCCTGCGCAGCTACGAAGGCTTGCCGACCTTCGCGCAGGAATTCGTGACGCACTTGCGCGACGGTCGCGACGCCTGAACAGACCGCACCATGTCGTCGGTGATGAAAGCGCGGCGCGATCTCTACCTTCGGTAGAACATTGCCACTATGTTTCTCGCTGGTCACGAAGGGTTGATCGCGAAGAACTACGCAAGGATCTTCTTTTCGGGATGGTTGCGACTTCTGTACCGTGCGGGCGTGTCGAAGGCGCCCCTGCCGGAGGGATGTGCTCGCCATGCCTGCTCAGACGGACTGCTTCGATGTCGTGGTGATCGGCGCGGGCCTGGCCGGAACCTGCCTGGCCGGCCGCCTCGCCCGCAACGGCCGCAGCGTCGCGCTGATCGACACCCACGCCGTCCACCCGCACGATTTCCGCGCCGAGAAGTACGGCTCCGCGCAGATGTCGCTGTTCGAGTCCCTCGGGTTCGGCGCCGCCGCCCGCGGGTGCACCACGAGCACCGACACCGTCCGGGTCGTGCGCTTCGGCAGCCTCGCGTATTGGGAGCGCAACACCGAGTACGGCGCCGCCTATCCCGACCTGATCAACGCCCTGCGGGCCGACCTGCCCGCCGGGCTGCTCACCGTCGGCCGGGTCGCCGACCTCGATCTCGGCCCGGAGCGGCAGGTCGTCACCCTCGGCGACGGGCGCCGGTTCGCCGGCCGCCTCGTGGTGCTGGCGACGGGGCTCGGCGACGTGCTGCGCCGCAAGGCCGGGATCGTCCGGCGCGTGATCGGCGAACGCCACTCGCTGGCCGTCGGCTTCGACATGGCGGCGCCGCGCGACACCTTCCCGTTTCAGGCGATGACCTACTTCTCCGAACGGTTCGGCGGACGCGACGCCTACCTGACGCTGTTCCCGCTCGGCGAGACCATGCGGGCGAACCTGTTCGGCTACCAGCAGCCGAACGCCCCCTGGGCGAAGGCGTTTCGCGCCGAGCCGGAGGCGGCCCTGCGCGCGCTGATGCCGGGGCTCGCGGCCCATTGCCCGGACCTCGCCGTCGCCGGCTCGGTCGAGGTGCGCCCGATCGACCTGATGCGGGCCGAGGGCCACGTCCGCGACGGGGTGGTCCTCGTCGGCGACGCGTTCCAGACCGCGTGCCCGATTCCCGGGACCGGGATCGGCAAGGTGCTGACCGACGTGCGGCAACTGGCCGACGCCCACCTGCCGGGCTGGCTCGCGACGCCCGGCATGGGTGCCGACAAGGTCGCCGCGTTCTATGCCGACCCGGTCAAGGTCGCCTGCGACGCGGCGAGCCTGCGATCCAGCCTCTACGCCCGCGCGCTCGCCACCGAGACCGCCCTGCCCTGGGCGGTCCGCCGGGTGCGCAACCGCGTCGCGCGCCACGCGATCCGCTACGCGACGGGCGCCTCGCAGGGAGCGGTGCGCGCCGCCTCGGCGGTCGCGGCCCACCTGGCGCTCTGACCGCGCCGGGCGGTTGCCCCGTGCGGCCATCGGCGTAGCCTCGGCCGCGCGACGGGACGGAAAGGACGGCCATGGCGATTGCGACGGTGGACGCGCTCGGAAGCCGCCGAGGGGCGATGGTGCTGCTCGAGGTGCTGCGCTCGGAGGGGGTTCGCTACATCTTCGGCAATCCCGGCACCACCGAGCTGCCGCTGATCGACGCGCTCACCGAGACCCCCGACATCGCCTACGTGCTGGCGCTGCAGGAGGCGAGCGCGGTGGCGATGGCCGACGGCTACGCGCATGCCGCGCGCCGGCCCGCCTTCCTCAACCTCCACACCGCCGGCGGCCTCGGCCACGGCTTCGGCAACCTGATCAACGCCCACGTCTCGGGCACGCCGCTGGTGGTGACGGCGGGCCAGCAGGATTCGCGTCACGCGATCACCGATCCGCTGCTGTTCGGCGACCTCGTCAGCCTCGCCACGCCCGCCGTGAAGTGGGCGCGCGAGGTCACCAACGCCGACCAGCTGCCGATCCTGCTGCGGCGCGCCTTCCACGACTGCTCGGCCGCGCCCTCGGGCCCGGTCTTCCTGTCGCTGCCGATGGACGTGATGGAGGCGATGACCGCCGCGCCCGCCGGCGGCGTCTCGACGATCGACCGCTGCGCCGTGGCGGGCTCGCTCGAGC
>NZ_VRUV01000163.1:0-8567 GCF_008039455.1 Methylobacterium sp. WL116 | reverse complement strand
GCTCCGAGGGCCTCGGCGGCGAGGTCGCCGGCTTCGTCGGCGAGATCCGCGCCGCCTGACGCCGGCCGGGGGATCGCACGCCGGATCGGCCGCGCGCTCGGCGGCGCGATCGACCCTGGTAAGCGTCCCGCTTCGCGCTTAGATCGGGGCGATGCGACGTCCCTCCCCGTGCCCGCCGGCCCTCCGGTGATCGACCCCGCGCTCCTGTCGCGCGCGGTCGCCCGCGGCATCCTCACCGCCGCGCAGGTGGAGGCCCTGGACCGGCTGGCCCGCGAGGAGGCGGTGCCGGTGCCCGAGCGCGTGGACGACGACGAGCGCCTGCGCTTCATCACCGGCTTCGCCGACATCTTCGTCACCCTCGGCATCGGCCTGTTCCTGGGCGCGGTCTGGCTCCTGGCCGGCGACACCCTCGGCGAGACGGGCAGCCGGGTGCTCGTCGCGGCCCTGGCCTGGGCGCTCGCGGAGTTCTTCACCCGCCGCCGCAGGATGGCGCTGCCGAGCATCGCCCTGCTGGCGATCTTCGCGGTCGAGTCCTTCCTGGCGCTCGCGTCGATGGCCGGCCTCGCGATCGGCTTGGGCAGCGCCCTGCCGGGACCGAGCGGATCGGGCGCGCCGGCACCGCTTCCCTATGCCGGGGCGGCGCTCGCGACCCTGGCGCTCTGCGCCCTGCATTACCGGCGCTTTGCCGTGCCGATCACCATCGCGGCGGGCGCAGCCGCGCTCGCCGGCACGCTGCTCGCGCTGGCCTTCGCCCTCGTCCCGACCCTCGATGCCGACGCCTTCAGCGCGCTGCTGGTCACGGCGGGCCTCGCCGTCTTCGCGCTGGCGATGCGTTTCGACCTCGGCGACCGCCAGCGCCAGACCCGGCGCACGGACATCGCGTTCTGGCTGCACCTGCTCGCCGCCCCGCTGATCGTGCATCCGATGCTCGCCACGGTCCTCCGGAACGCCGAGGCGCCGTCGACGGTCTCGGCGATCCTGGTGCTCGGCGTGGTGCTGCTGCTGGCGCTGGTGGCGCTGGTCACCGACCGGCGCGCCATCCTCGTGGCCGGCCTGACCTATGCCGGGATCGCGTTCGGAACCCTGATCCGCGACGCCGGCTTCAGCAACCGGGCCGCCCCCTTGAGCTTCCTGGCGCTCGGCGCCTTCGTCCTGCTGCTCAGCGCCGGCTGGCACGCGATGCGGGGCGTCGTCCTGCGCGGCCTGCCCGCGCGCCTGGCAGACCGGCTGCCGCACCCGATCGGAGCCCGATGACCACGTTTTCCCCCCGCGAGATCGTCTCGGAACTCGACCGCTTCATCGTCGGCCAGCACGACGCCAAGCGTGCCGTCGCCATTGCGCTGCGCAACCGCTGGCGCCGGCAGCAGCTCACCGGGCCGCTGCGCGAGGAGGTCGCGCCGAAGAACATCCTGATGATCGGCCCGACCGGCTGCGGCAAGACCGAGATCGCCCGCCGGCTCGCGCGGCTCGCCGGCGCGCCGTTCCTCAAGATCGAGGCGACCAAGTTCACCGAGGTCGGCTATGTCGGCCGCGACGTCGAGCAGATCGTGCGCGACCTCGTCGAGGTGGCGATCGGGCTCGTGCGCGAGGAGAAGCGCAAGGCGGTCAAGGCCAAGGCGGAGGCGGCGGCCGAGAACCGCATCCTCGACGCCCTGGTCGGCCCGACCGCGAGCCAGCCGACGCGCGACAGCTTCCGCAAGAAGCTGCGCGACAGCCAGCTCGACGACAAGGAGGTCGAGATCGAGTTCGCCGGCAATCCGTCCTCCGGCCTGCCGATGTTCGAGATCCCCGGGATGCCGGGCGCCTCCATGGGCGCGGTCAACCTCGGCGACATGTTCGGCAAGGCGTTCGGCGCCGCCAAGGGCAAGCCGCGCCGGATGAGCGTGCGCGACGCCTACGCGCCCCTGCTCGCCGAGGAATCCGACAAGCTCGTCGACGACGACGCGCTGATCCGCGAGGCGATCCGCGAGGTCGAGGACAACGGCATCGTCTTCCTCGACGAGATCGACAAGATCTGCGCCCGCGAGGGGCGGTCCTCGGCCGACGTCTCCCGCGAGGGCGTGCAGCGCGACCTGCTGCCGCTGATCGAGGGCACGACGGTAACGACGAAGCACGGGCCGGTGAAGACCGACCACGTGCTGTTCATCGCCTCGGGCGCCTTCCACGTCTCGAAGCCCGCCGACCTGCTGCCGGAGCTGCAGGGACGCCTGCCGATCCGCGTCGAGCTGCAGCCGCTCACCGTCGAGGACTTCAAGCAGATCCTGACCTCCACCGAGGCGAGCCTGCTCAAGCAGACGGTGGCGCTGATGCAGACGGAAGGCGTGACGCTGGCCTTCTCGGACGACGCGGTGGACGCGCTGGCCCGCGTCGCGGTGGAGGTGAACGGCTCGGTCGAGAACATCGGCGCGCGGCGCCTCTCGACCGTGCTCGAGCGCGTCATCGACGAGGTCTCGTTCACCGCCACCGACCGCTCGGGCGAGACGGTGGCGATCGACGCGGCCTATGTCCGCGACCGGGTCGAGAGCCTGGCGGCCAACGCCGACCTCAGCCGGTTCATCCTGTAGCGCCGTGCGCGGCCTCGAACGGCCGGGCGCGTCGGCGACGCTCCTGCCCGTCGTCGCGCTCGTCGCCGGCATGGTCTCGCTCCAGAGCGGAGCGGCCCTGGCCAAGAGCCTGTTCCCGATCGTCGGCGCGGCCGGCGTGTCGAGCCTGCGCGTCGGCTTCTCGGGCCTGATCCTGCTCGCGGTGTGGCGGCCGTGGCGGCGGAGCCTGAGCTTGCGCGAGGCCGGGATCATCGCGCTCTACGGCGCCGCGCTCGGGATGATGAACCTGACCTTCTACCTGGCACTCCGCACGATCCCGCTCGGGCCCGCGGTGGCGATCGAGTTCCTCGGGCCGCTCGCGGTCGCGCTCTCGGCCTCGCGCCGAACCGCCGATTTCGCCTGGATCGGCCTCGCGGTGCTCGGGCTCGGGTTGCTGCTGCCGATGCGCGAGGCCGGCGGCCTGGACCCGGCGGGTGTGGCCTACGCCCTCGTCGCGGCTTTGGCCTGGGCGCTCTACATCGTGTTCGGGCAGCGCGCGGGCCGGGTCGACGGCGGGCAGGCGGTGTCGCTCGGCATGCTCGCGGCGGCCATCGTGGTAGCGCCGTTCGGCTTGGCGAGCTCCGGCGCGGCCCTGCTCGATCCCGAGACGCTGGCGCTCGGCTTCGGGATCGCGGTGCTGTCGAGCGCGCTGCCGTACTCGCTGGAGATGGTGGCCCTGCGCCGGCTGACGCGGCAGGCCTTCGGGGTGATGATGAGCCTGGAGCCGGCGATCGCGGCGCTCGCGGCGTTGATCCTGCTCGGCGAGCGCCTGTCCCTGCTGCAATGGCTGGCAATCGGCTGCGTCATCGCGGCCTCCGCCGGCATCACCGCCGGTGGCCGGAAGGCGAGCGCGACGGAGCGGACCGCCTGACGGACGATCGAGAGGGCGTCTCCACCGTGACCGACGCGGGTGGTTCGTCCGCGGTCAGCCTTCCCACACCTGCCCCGGCCGCAGCGCGAGGAAGCGCGCGCGCGGCTGCCCGGCCTGGTCCATTGCCGCGTCCAACGCCTCGGCCGGCTGCGCGATGCCCTCGTCGGTGAGCCGGAAGGTGCCCCAATGATGGCCTAGCGCCTGGGTCGCCCCGAGCAGGTCGAGGGCGGCGACCGCGTCGGCCGGGTTCATGTGCTGCGCCTGCATGAACCAGCGCGGCTCGTAGGCGCCGATCGGCAGGGTCGCCAGCCGCGGCGGCCCGAAGCGGGCACGCACGTCCCGGAAGATCGCGCCGTCGCCGAAGCCGGTATCGCCGACATGGTAGTGGACGCCCCAGGGCGTGGTCAGCACGAAGGCGCACCACAGGGCCATGCGCCGGTCGTTCAGCCCGCGGGCCGACCAGTGGTAGGCCGGCGTCAGGTGGACGGCCACCCCGTCGCCGAGATCGACCGAGCCGCCCCAGTCGGCGGTCTCGACATGCATCGTGTCGTCGTAGCCGCGCAGGATCGTGTCGTTGCCGAGCGGCGCGACGACCAGCGGCTGGTGCGCCTGCCAGATCCGCGCGAGGCTCGGCCCGTCGAGATGGTCGTAGTGGTTGTGGGTGATCAGCACGGCGTCGATCGGCGGTAGGTCGGCCATGGCGATGCCGGGGGGGTTGACCCGCTTCGGGCCCGCGAAGCGCGTCGGGCTCGCGCGCGTGGCGAAGACCGGGTCGATCAGGATGTTGCGGCCGGCGACCTGCACCAGGTAGCTGGCATGCCCGATCAGCACGATGCGCAGGCCTGTGACGCGCTCCGGCGGACGGTCGGCCGGGAAGGGGCTCGGATAGGCCTTGGGCCACGCCGTTCCGCCGCGCTCGGCCTTCCAGCGGAGGACGTCGGCCAGGGCCTTGTCGGCGACCTGGCCGGGCGCGAAGAACCGCACCCCGTCGAAGTGGTCGCTTTCCGGCCCGCGGTAGTACGGGTTGCGCCCGCGCCTGTGCACGGCGTAGCCGACGCCGCCCAGGGTCATCACCGTGGCCGCGCTCGCGGCCGTGAGCAGGCTTCGCCGTTTCATGCCGTGATCACATGGCCGGCGCCGCCCCGGAATCAAGCGGATGCCGTTGCCGGCCCGTCCGTCATCGAAAACTTGCGCGAACTTCGACTTGTGAACAGACGGCGGCCTCGCGCTGCGCTATGGCCTTGTTGCACCTGGGAAACGAACCGCCCCGCCATGGCCGTCACCGCCGCCACGTCCTTCGGCAGGAACCTCCTGCTGCGCGCCCTCCAGCCCGCCGACCGGGCGCTGATCGCGCCCTACGCCGAGCCGGCCGAGTTCGCGCGCGGCGACATCGTGTTCGAATCGGGCGATCCGGTCTCGCACGTCACCTTCCCGTGCGACCACACCGTGGTCACCCTGGCGATCACCATGCTCGACGGCCGCATGACCGAGACCGCGACGGTCGGCTGGGAGGGCGCGGTCGGCGGCGTGGTCAGCCAGGGCTACCTGCCGGCCTTCAGCCGCGCCGTGGTCCAGATCGGCGGCCCGGGGCTGCGCGTGGAGGCGGGGCGCCTTCAGGCGGCCAAGCACGCGTCGAGCACGCTGCGCAACCTGTTCACGCGCTACTCCGACTGCCTGATCGCCCAGCTCCTGCAATCGGTGGCCTGCAACGCCCTGCACCCGATCGAGCAGCGCGCCGCCAAGTGGCTGCTGACCCTGCACGACCGGCTCTCGACCGACGTGCTGCCGATCACCCAGGACGTGCTCGCCGAGATGCTTGGCGTCCGCCGCACCTACCTGTCCGGCGTCCTGCGCGGCCTGCACGACCGCGGGATGATCGCGGTGTCGCGCGGCCGCATCGCCATCCGCGACCGGGCGGCCCTGGAGCGGGCGGCCTGCGAGTGCCACGACCGGGTGCGCCGTCATTTCGAGGAGGTGCTCGGCGCGGTCTATCGCGACGACGGCACGCTGGTGGCCGTCGACCCGGCCGCGGCCGGCGGGTCCGCGGCCGGCCAGCCCTCGCAGGGAAGGGCGGCCTGAGCGCCATGACCGCCGCACCGACGCCGGACGACCCGCTGGACGACGCGCGTCTCGCCGCCCTCGACACCTACGACATCCTCGACACGCCCGCCGAGGCCGGCTTCGAGGACATCGTCCTGCTGGCCTCGCAGGCCTGCGAGACCCCGACCGCGCTCGTCAGCTTCGTCGCCAAGGACCGGCAATGGTTCAAGGCCCGCATCGGCTTCGACCCGTGCGAGACGCCGCTGTCGCAATCGGTCTGCGCGCACGCGCTGGGCCGAGACGGCATCCTGGTCATCCCCGACCTGACCCGCGATCCGCGGACCCGCGACAACGCCCTGGTCACGGGCGATCCGCAGATCCGGTTCTATGCCGGCGCGCCGCTGCACACGCAGGAGGGTTTCGCCCTCGGCACGCTCTGCGTCATCGACTCCGTCCCGCGCCCCGAAGGGCTGACCGACCGGCAGATGGCGACGCTCGCCGCCCTCGCGCGCCAGGTGATGGTCCAGCTCGAGCTGCGCCGGGCGATCGAGAACCGCGAGCAGGCGCTCGCCGCCCGCGCGCTGGCCGAGGAGCAGCTGCGGCTCGCGGTCGAAGCCACCGGCATCGGCATCTTCGACTTCGACCTCGCGAGCGGCGAGCTGCGCTGGGACGCGCGGGTGCGCGCCCTGTTCGGCGTGCCGGCCCGCGGCCCGGTGACCTACGCCGAGACCTATCTCGGCGGCCTGCACCCCGACGACCGGGAGCGCGCGGACGCGGCGGTCTGGGCGGCCATGGACCCGGCCGGCACCGGCGCGCTCGACATCGACTACCGGGTGATCGCGGCCGACACCGGCGCGCAGCGCTGGATCGCCGCCCGCGGGCGGGCGATCCTCGAGGACGGCGTCGCGGTCCGCTTCATCGGCACCGTCCGCGACATCACCGAGCACAAATCCGCCGACCTCGCCCTGAAGGCGACCGAGGAGCGCTATCGCCTGGCGGCGCGGGCCACCACCGACGCGATCTGGGACTGGGACCTCGTCGCGGACCAGGTCCGGTGGAACGAGGCGCTGATGCTGGCCCACGGCCACGACCTCGCCGACGTCGCGCCGCAGGGCGCCTGGTGGCTCGCCCAGATCCATCCGGAGGACCGCGACCGGATAGCCCACAGCATCCATGCGGCGATCGACGGCGCGACCGAGACCTGGACCGACGAGTACCGCTTCCGGCGGGGCGACGGCAGCTACGCCGCGGTGATCGACCGCGGCTACATCATCCGCGACGGCGCGGGCCGGGCGGTGCGGATGATCGGGGCGATGCTCGACATCACCCGGCGCAACGAGACCGAGCGCCGCCTGCGCCAGAATCAGGCGCAGCTCGACACCGTGCTCCAGACCATGCCGGTGGGCATCCTGCTGGCCGAGGCCCCGAGCGGCCGGATCGTGTTCGGCAACTCGCGCCTGGAGCGCATCCTCGGCCACGCCACCCTCTACGCCGAAGACCGTGCCGGCTACGGCGCCTACCGCGCCTTTCGCTCGGACGGGGCGCCGGTGGCGCCGGAGGACTACCCGCTCGCCCGCCTCACCGCGGGCGAGGTCGACCACGCCGAGCTGGAAGCGCACTACCAGCGGCCGGACGGGTCGCGCCGCTGGATCGAGATCGTCGGCGAGGCGGTGAAGGACCCGTCCGGCGCCACGATCGGCGCCGTGGTGGCGATCAGCGACATCGAGGACCGCAAGCGCGCCGCGGCGCAGCAGGACATCCTCCACCACGAGCTCGGCCATCGCCTGAAGAACACGCTGGCGCTGGTCCAGGCGATCGCGACGCAGACCCTGCGCAACGTCACCGATCTGGACGCGGCGCGCGAGGCCCTTTCGGCCCGTCTCGTGGCCATGGGCAAGGCCCACGACATCCTGCTCTCCGGCGAGAGCGAGAGCGCCGGGATGGAGGCGGTGCTCAGCGGCGCGCTGAGCATCCACGACGACGGCGGGCCGCAGCGGTTCCGGCTGTCCGGCCCTGACCTCGCGGTCGGCCCGAAGGCGGCGCTGTCGCTGGCGCTGATGGCGCACGAGCTCGCCACCAACGCGGTCAAGTACGGCGCGCTCTCGGTGCCGGGCGGCAGCGTGGCCCTGGGCTGGCACGTCGCCGGCGAGGGGCCCGGCGCGGTGATCCACCTGCTCTGGCGCGAGCAGGGCGGTCCGCCGGTGGTCGAGCCGCGCCGCAAGGGTTTCGGCACCCGGCTGATCGAGCGCGGCCTCGTCGGCGCGATCGGCGGCGCGGTGGCGCTGGCCTACCCGGAAACCGGCGTCACCTGCACGGTCACGGCGCCGCTCAGCGGATTGATGGAAGCGTAGGGCGGATCGCCGCCGGGCAGCCGAGGCTCCGCTCAGCCCGGATCGTCCGCGGGCTTCGGGCCGGGCGGCGCGAAGAAATCCTCCGGCGGAGCGACGACGACGCGCCCGGCCGCCACGTCGAGCTCGGGGACGAAGGCCTTGGTGAAGGGCAGCAGCGCGGTGGCGCCACCCTGCGCGGGCTTGATCTCGAGGAGATCGCCGCCGCCGTAGTTCGGCACGGCGACGATGGTGCCGAGCACGGTGCCGGCGGCATCGATCGCCGGCAGCCCGACGAGGTCGGCGGTGAAGACCTCGTCCTCATCGGGGTCGCCGAGACGCTCGCGGGGGACGTGGAGGAGGGTCCGGTTCAGCGCCTCCGCGCCGGTCCGGTCGGAGACGCCGCGCACCCGCGCGATCAGCAGGTCGGGCGAGGAGCCGGGCGCCGGGCGCACGCTCGTCAGCTCGAACGTCCGGCCGTCGGCCGCGACGAGGGGGCCGTAGCCGGCGATCGCCTGCGGGTCGCCGGTATAGGATTTCAGGCGGATCTCGCCGTTCAGCCCCTGCGCCCGCCCGAACTCGCCCATCACGACGAAGCTCGGATCGACCGCGGCGGGAGCCGGCTTCGCCGCGGGCTTTGGCCGCGGCGAGGTCTGGGTGCCGGGCGTTTAAACAAAAACGCGCCCCCCCGACCCGCGCCGATGTGGGTTTGCGGGGTGTGGGTGGAAAAAAAAAAGGGGGGGGGGG